>NZ_JBNFOF010000075.1:0-13103 GCF_057364645.1 Janibacter sp. CFPM2_SD2 | reverse complement strand
CGGCCCGCTGACGGCAGCCCGGCCGCCGACGAGGACGACGACCCGGTCGGCCTGCTCGAGCGCCGCGCGCTTCGAGGTCGCACCGATGACGGTGGCGCCACGCTCGCGCAGACCCCGCCACAGGGCGATCTCGGTCGTCGCGTCGAGTGCGGAGGACACGTCGTCGGCGAGGAGCAGCTCGGCCTCGGTGGCGAGCGCCCGCGCCAGGGCGAGGCGCTGGACCTGCCCACCGGACAGGCGCACACCACGGTGACCGACGACCGAGTCGGGGCCACCGGCCGCGGCGACGTCCTCGCTCAGCCGCGCGAGGGCGACCGGCTCGTCGAAGGGGCGCTCGTGCCCGAGCCGCACGTTGTCGACGAAGGTGCCGGACAGCACCCGCGGCACCTGCGCGACGTGGGCCACCCGGCCCGGGCGCAGGGTGCGCTGCGCGTTGGTGACGGGAGAGCCGTTCCACAGCAGCTGACCACGGTGGTCGACGAGACCGGCGAGGGCCGCGAGCAGGCTCGACTTGCCGGAGCCGACCTGGCCGACGAGCAGCACGAGCTGACCGCGCTCGATGCTCAGGTCGATGTCGCTCGCGCCCACCGTGCCGTCGTCGTGCACGACGCTGACATCGCGCAGCTCGAGGCGCTGCAGCGGCTCGCGCTCGCCGGCGACCGGCGTGGGGGCGGTGCCCTCGACGAGGTCGACGCCCTCGGGCAGGTCCATGAGGTCGACACCGCCGGCGAAGCGCGCGGTCTCGACCTGCCAGGCGCGCGTGCCCGGGGCCTCGGTGACGACCATGCTCGCGACGCGGCCGAACCAGTCGAAGCCCATGACCGCGCCCGAGACGAGGATCGCGGTGCCCAGGCCCCAGCCGCCGGAGACGTGGATCCACCACGTCGCGACGACGCCGCACTGGACCATGACGAGCGGGACGGCGTCGAGCACGGCCTGCACCCGGTGCTCGCGCACCGCCGCGTCGACACGGCCACCGTCGACCTGCCGCAGGTGACGGCGGACGAAGGGGGTCGCCGCGGCGAGCTTGATCGTGCGCACCGACTCGAGGGTGGAGACGACCGCACGGCCGAAGCGGGCGCGGGCCGCCGACGCCGCTGCGGCGGAGCGGCCGGCGATCGGCCGACCGAAGGTCGCGGCGACCGCCGAGGTCACCATGACGGCGAGCAGCACGGCGCCGGCGACCCACGTGCCCGCGAGCACCGCGGTCAGCGCGGCGATGACCATGCCGTTGATGAAGTCGACCCACCGGTCGGCGTAGCGCGCGTAGCGGTCGGCGTCCATCGAGCGGGCGACGACCTCACCCGGGGGCGTGCGCGGCAGCCGCTCGGTGCGGGTCTGGCCGACGAGCACCGCCATGCGGGTGCGCAGCATGACCTCGATCCACCAGCGCGGGTAGCGGAAGAAGGCCGATGCGGTGAGGAAGGGCACGACGAGCAGGCAGCCGACGAGCACACCGCCGAGGAGGGTCGGAGTGTGCCCGGCCTGCAGGTCCTCGACGACCGTGCCCCAGACGAGCCCGGTGACCGCACCCTGTGCGCCGAGCACCGACATGAGCAGGAAGCACAGCGCTCCCGCGATGCCCCACGTCGGCTTGACCGACAGCGCGTGCGCGATGCCGCGGGCGAGCGTCGGCCCGGTGCCGACCTCGGGCAGGTCCGGGGGAGTGGTCGTGCGGCGGCGTCCGCCGACCGGGTCGAGGTCGGCGTGGTCGACGTCGGGCCCGGACGAGGGGGGCGCTCGCCCTGCGCGGACGCCGACGCGTCGACGTCGGCCTCGGCACGGCTGTCGAGCAGGAGGGTGCGGAAGGGTCCGTCCGCCTGGGCGAGCTCGGTGCGGCGCCCGTGCTGGATGACCCGACCGTGGTCGAGGACGACGACGTGCGGTGCCCGCTCGATGGTGTTGAGCCGGTGGGCGATGAGGATGCCGGTGCGCCCGACGAGCAGGCGGTCGGCGGCCGAGACGACCCGGCGCTCGGTGAGCGGGTCCATCCGGGCGGTCGCCTCGTCGAGGACGACGACGCGCACGTCGCGCACGAGCAGCCGGGCGAAGGCGACGAGCTGCTCCTCGCCGGAGGACAGGGTCGTGCCGCCGGGGCCGAGCAGGGTGTCGAGCCCGTCGGGCAGACCCTCGACCCACTCGCCGAGCCCGAGCTCGCGCACGGCGTCCTCGACGTCGGCGCGCGGGGTGTCGTCGAAGAGGGTGATGTTGTCGGCCAGGGTGCCGGCGATGATCTCGGTGCGCTGGGTGACGACGCCGACGTCGGTGCGCAGCAGCTGCAGGTCGATGTCGCGCACGTCGACCCCGCCGACGAAGACGCTGCCGCGCGGTGGCTCGACCGCCCGCGAGATGAAGGAGGCGAGCGTCGACTTGCCGGAGCCGGTGCGGCCGACGAGGGCGACCGTCTCGCCGGCGGGCACGTCGAAGGTCACGTCGCGCAGGGCGAAGCTGCCCTCGGCGTAGGAGAAGTCGAGGCCACGCACCTCGACCGCGAGCTGGGCGCCGGCGGGGACGGGAGCGCCTCCCTTCGGCTCCGGCTCGACGGCGAGCATCTGCCGCAGCCGGATCACCGCGCCGAGCCCGGCCTGCAGGTCGGGCAGGTGGTGCGAGAGCTGGCTGATCAGGCCGACGAAGGTCGAGGTGACGATGAAGAGGGTGACGAGCTCACCCACGGAGATCGCCTCGGTGACGGCGAGCGCGATGCCGGCCACGCCGATGCCCGCGAGCAGCGCGTGGAGGAGCAGGCCGGCGCGACGGGCGAGCCGGCTCTCGAGGACGACGACGTCGCAGAAGCGGGCGTGCACCCGGGCCGTGAGCGTCGCGAGGCGCTGGACCATGTGGGCCTGACCCAGGCTCGTGCGCAGGTCGTCACGCCCGGCGATGCCCTCCTCGAGAGCGCTCGCGTGGTCGGTCCAGGCGGCCTCCTCGATGACCTTGCGCCGGGCGATCTCGCCGAGCAGCGGGCGCACCGCGAGCCAGGTGAGCGCGGCCAGCAGCGGGAAGAGCAGCCACGCCGGCCACCACGTCACGCCCGCGACGATCCACATCGGCAGGACGGAGAAGGCGGTGCGGGCGAACATCCACACCTGCCACCGCATGAGGTTGCCGACCTCGTGGGTGTCGTCGTCGACGCGGTCGAGGATCTCGCCGGCGGCCTGCTCGGAGAGGATCGCGACGGGCTGGGCGAGCGCGGCGTCGAGCAGGTCGTCGCGCAGGACGCCCTCGGCCCGGTCGGACAGGCCGACCCACACGACCTTGCCGATGTTGTCGACGAGGGCGCCGCCGATGACGAGGACCGCGAGGAGCTGGACGAGGGAGGTCGACGGGGTCTCGGCGAGCCGGCCCACGACGACCGTGCCGAGGGTGAGCGAGATCGCGGCCAGGGCCGAGCACACCAGCGCCGCGGCGGCGGCGGGCGAGCGCATCCGGCGCCAGTCGACGGTGCGCTCCGGGGGCTGGGGCTCGGCGGTGGTCTGGGGCGTCGCGGCGGTCCGCTCGAGGGTCTGCGTCATGGCCTGTCAAGGCTATGTCCGCCCACCGACACCGCGCCTCCGATTTTTCGGCCCCGGTGCCCACGGTGTGGGCGTACCAATCTGCAAGACCCTAGGGTTTTGCAGAGTTGGTGGCCCGGCGGCACCCTGCTGGGGGTCGGCTCCCACCCCGCGAGACGGCCGTCCAGCGACTGGACCGGGGGTTCCGTCCACGGGCCCGGCCCGCGTACCGTCGGACGATCGGCGCCACACCCGGCTCCACCCCCCCTTCGCACCCGCGGCACCCCCACCCACGTCGTGCCCGACCTGCACCACCGCACGACCACAGGAGCCGTCATGAGCGACGAGGCCAACGAGGCACGCCGCGCCCTCCAGGAGAGCCTGGACCGCCGCGACAGCGGCGAGTGAGCGCAGCCCACAGCACCGGACCGCCCCCGCACCCTCGAGGTGCGGGGGCGGTCTGCATGTGAGACGCGGTATCAACCTCCGGACCGGCGGCATACCGTGGATCCCATGCCGCAGCTTCGATCCCGCACGACGACCCACGGACGCAACATGGCCGGTGCCCGTGCCCTCTGGCGCGCCACCGGCATGGGCGAAGGGGACTTCGGCAAGCCGATCGTCGCGATCGCCAACTCCTTCACCCAGTTCGTCCCCGGGCACGTGCACCTCAAGGACATGGGCCAGCTCGTCGCCGGCGCCGTCGAGGAGGCCGGGGGAGTGGGCAAGGAGTTCAACACCATCGCCGTCGACGACGGCATCGCGATGGGCCACGACGGCATGCTCTACTCGCTGCCGAGCCGCGAGGTCATCGCCGACTCCATCGAGTACATGGTCAACGCGCACTGCGCCGACGCCCTCGTGTGCATCTCCAACTGCGACAAGATCACGCCCGGCATGCTCCTGGCCGCGCTGCGGCTGAACATCCCGACCGTCTTCGTCTCAGGCGGCCCGATGGAGGCCGGCAAGGCGATCATCGGCGACGACGGCGAGACCTACACCCGGCTCGACCTCGTCGACGCGATGGTCAAGGCCGTCGACGACAACGTCAGCGACGATGAGATCACCGCGATCGAGCAGTCCGCCTGCCCGACGTGCGGGTCCTGCTCGGGCATGTTCACCGCCAACTCGATGAACTGCCTCACCGAGGCCCTCGGGCTCTCCCTGCCCGGCAACGGCTCGACGCTCGCGACCGCCTCGGCCCGCCGCGACCTCTTCCTCGACGCCGGCAAGCTCGTCGTCGACCTGTGCCGCGACTACTACGACGGCGACGACGAGTCCGTGCTGCCGCGCTCGATCGCGACGAAGCCCGCCTTCGCCAATGCCATGCGCCTCGACATCGCCATGGGCGGCTCGACCAACACGATCCTCCACCTGCTCGCCGCGGCGCAGGAGGCGGAGGTCGACTTCGACCAGAGCGACATCGACGCCCTCTCGCGGGTCACGCCCTGCCTGGTCAAGGTGGCGCCCAACAGCGGCGACTACTACATGGAGGACGTGCACCGCGCCGGAGGCATCCCCGCGATCCTCGGCGAGCTGCACCGCGGCGGCATGCTGGACGCCAGCGTCCGGTCCGTGCACAGCCCCGACCTCGAGACCTGGCTCTCCGACTGGGACATCCGCTCCGGCGCCGCGACGAGCAAGGCCACCGAGCTCTTCCACGCCGCCCCCGGTGGGGTCCGCACGACCGAGGCCTTCTCCTCCACCAACCGGTGGGCGAGCCTCGACACCGACAGCGAGGACGGGTGCATCCGCTCCGTCGAGCACGCCTACACGAGCGAAGGGGGCCTGGCGGTCCTCCACGGCAACCTCGCGCCGGACGGTTGCATCGTCAAGACCGCCGGCGTGCCCGAGCACCAGTGGAACTTCTCCGGTCCCGCCCGCGTCGCCGAGTCGCAGGAGGCCGCGGTCGAGATGATCCTGTCCAAGCAGGTGCAGGAGGGCGAGGTCGTCGTCATCCGCTACGAGGGCCCCAAGGGCGGCCCCGGCATGCAGGAGATGCTCTACCCCACCTCCTACCTCAAGGGCACCGGCCTCGGCCCCAAGTGCGCCCTGATCACCGACGGCCGCTTCTCCGGTGGCTCGTCCGGCCTGTCGATCGGGCACGTCTCCCCGGAGGCCGCCTCCGGCGGCGCCATCGGTCTGGTCCGCGACGGTGACGTCATCGAGTTCGACATCCCCGGTCGCCGGGTCAACCTGCTCGTCGACGACGAGGAGCTGGCCCGCCGCCGCACCGAGCAGGACGCGAAGGGGTGGGCCCCCGCCGCCCCCGCCCCCGCCAGGGTGACCCCGGCCCTGAAGATCTTCGCGAAGTTCGCCCAGTCCGCCGACAAGGGCGCCGCCCGCAAGGTCGACTGACCCCGCTCCCTCCGCGGCCCTCGCTCCCTGAGGAGGCCGCCCGCGGCCGTCTCGAAGGGCGCGGTCGTCTCGGGTGCCTCCGGACGAAGGGAGGGCTCCCGGAAGGAAGCGGTCGCGCTGGGGAAAAGTCCGGACCGCTCGTCGTGCACGTCGCGACCGTGCGAAGTCCGGACTTTTCCTTGATTCGCGCGGCCCCTTCCTTCCGGGAGCGCCAGCGAGGGGCGCCCACATGCCGGGACACGGATTTCACATGTCGGGACGCGCGCCTAGCCTGATGCAATGAGCACCGACGCAGCGCAGACCAGCTTCGACATCGCCGTCATCGGGGGCGATGGAATCGGCCCCGAGGTGGTGGCCGAGGGGCTCAAGGTCCTCGGCGCCAGCGGTGTCGACCTGCGGACGACCGAGTACGACCTCGGCGCGGCCCGCTGGCACCGCACCGGCGAGACGCTGCCGGACTCGGTCGTCGAGGAGCTGCGCGGCCACGACGGCATCCTGCTCGGCGCCATCGGCGACCCGACCGTGCCCTCCGGCGTCCTCGAGCGGGGCGTGTTGCTCCCCCTTCGCTTTGCGCTCGACCACTACGTCAACCTGCGCCCCGCCAAGCTCTTCCCCGGCGTCACCAGCCCGCTCGCCGAGCACGTGACGAGCAAGGGACTCGACTTCGTCGTCGTCCGCGAGGGCACCGAGGGCCCCTATGTCGGCAACGGCGGCGCGCTGCGCGTCGGCACCCCGCACGAGGTCGCGACCGAGGTCAGCGTCAACACCCGCTTCGGCATCGAGCGCGTCGTGCGTGACGCCTTCGCCCGCGCCCAGGCCCGCCCGCGCAAGCACCTGACCCTCGTCCACAAGCACAACGTGCTCACCCACGCCGGCCACCTGTGGCGCCGCACCGTCGAGGAGGTCGGCGCGGAGTTCCCCGATGTCGAGACCGCCTACCAGCACGTCGACGCGGCGACGATCTTCCTCGCCACCGACCCGGCACGCTTCGACGTCATCGTCACCGACAACCTCTTCGGCGACATCATCACCGACATCGCCGCGGCCGTCGCCGGCGGCATCGGTCTCGCCGCGAGCGGCAACATCAACCCCACCCGCGAGGCCCCGAGCATGTTCGAGCCGGTCCACGGGTCCGCCCCCGACATCGCCGGCCAGGGCAAGGCCGACCCGACCGCCGCGATCCTCTCCGCGGCGATGCTGCTGGACCACCTCGGCCTCGCCGACGACGCCCAGCGGATCGAGGCCGCCGTCGCCGGCGATCTCGCCGAGCGCGCGGGGGAGCGGTCCACGAGCCAGATCGGGGATGCCATCGCTGCCCGCGTATGACGTGTCCCACATGGTGGGACTACCCTGCGAGCAGACCCGCACCCCCGAGGAGACGTACCCCAGATGACCGCCGAGCTGACCTTCACGACCACCCGCAGCGACGCCCCCCTTCCTGACGCCGACCGCGAGGCCGTCCTGGCCGACCCCGGCTTCGGTTCGACCTTCACCGACCACATGGCCGTGGCCACGTGGACGAAGGGGGAGGGCTGGCACGACGGGCAGGTGCGGGCCTTCGGTCCGCTGCAGCTGAGCCCCGCCGCGGCCGTCCTGCACTACGCGCAGGAAGTCTTCGAGGGGATGAAGGCCTACCGCCACGAAGACGGCTCGGTGTGGACCTTCCGCCCTGACCGCAACGCGGCCCGCATGGCCCGCAGCTGCGAGCGGCTCGCGCTGCCCGTGCTGCCGGAGGAGGACTTCGTCGGGGCGATCCGCGCGCTCGTCCAGGCCGACGAGGCGTGGGTCCCCGCCTACGGCACGGGCGAGACGAGCCTCTACCTGCGGCCCTTCATGTTCGCCTCCGAGGCCTTCCTCGGGGTGCGCCCGGCCAACGAGGTGACCTTCTCGGTCATCGCCAGCCCCGCCGGCGCCTACTTCTCCGGCGGCCTCAAGCCGGTCAACCTCTGGGTCAGCCAGGACTACGCCCGCGCCGGCGAGGGCGGCACGGGCGACGCCAAGTGCGGTGGCAACTACGCCTCCTCGCTCGCCGGCCAGCTCGAGGGTCAGGCCCAGGGCTGCGACCAGGCCGTCTTCCTCGACTCCTCGACGCACACCTACATCGAAGAGCTCGGCGGGATGAACCTCTTCTTCGTCACCAAGGACGGCCGCCTGCGCACCCCCGCGCTCACCGGCTCGATCCTCGAGGGCGTCACCCGCGACTCGATCCTCGCGCTCGCGCCCGACCTCGGTCTGACGCCCGAGGAGTCGCGCATCGAGATCGACTGGTGGAAGGAGGGCGTCGCCTCCGGCGAGATCACCGAGGTCTTCGCCTGCGGCACCGCCGCCGTCGTCACCCCGGTCGGCGAGCTTCGCTGGGCCGGCGGCTCGGCCCCGTCCACCGGTGGCGAGGGCGGTGGCGAGATGACCCGCACCATCCGCCAGAGCCTGCTCGACATCCAGTACGGCGTCGCCGAGGACACCCGCGGCTGGATGACCCGCCTCGTCTGAGCACCTCAGCACCGCACCGAGGTAGCCAGGTGACCCCTCGCCTCATCGCCACCGATCTCGACGGCACCCTCCTGCGTAGCGACGGGACCGTCTCCGCCCGCTCGGTCGACGCCCTTCGCGCCGTCGCCGATGCGGGTCTCGAGACAGTCCTCGTCACGGCCCGCCCGCCCCGCTGGCTCGACGAGCTCGCGCACGTCGTCGGCACGCGAGGGGTCGCCCTGTGCGGCAACGGCGCCTTCCGCTACGACGTCGCCGAGCGGCGGGTCTTCGGGGTGCGCTCGATCCCGCGCGAGGTCGTCACCGAGGTCGTGCGCGACCTCCGGGAGCAGCTGCCGGGCACCGGCTTCGCCGCCGAGAGGCACAGCGGGCTCGCCGCGGAGAGCATGTTCGCCGCGATCCACGACCACCCCGAGGAGCTCGTCACGACGCACGCCATCGAGCACCTCACCGACGCCGGCGTCGGCAAGCTCCTCGCCCGCAACCCTCATCTCGACGACGAGGAGTTCATCGTCGCGGTGACCGAGATCGTCGGCGACCGTGCGGTCGTCGCCTTCAGCGGCGCCGGTGGCCTGGCCGAGGTCTCGGCGAAGGGGGTCACCAAGGCCGCCGCGCTCGCCGGCTGGTGCGCGGAGCTCGGGATCGACGCGGGGGAGGTGTGGGCCTTCGGCGACATGCCCAACGACCTGCCGATGCTCACCTGGGCGGGGCGCTCCTTCGCCGTGGCCAATGCCCACGCCGACGTCCTCGCCGCCGCCACCGACCGCGCCCCGGCCAACGACGACGACGGGGTCGCCCAGGTGCTCGAGGAGCTGCTGCGCTGAGCCGAGCGTCTCGTAGGGCGGACGCGGGATGACCGACTCGTGGGACGGTGCCATGGTGGTCGGGTGATGCCCCAGATGACGACCCGAGCTGCCACCGCAGCCGAGCTCATTATCTAGGCGCGACGAGCCACCTGCTCGTCGCGCGGACCTCCCACACCCGGGGGGTCTTTCGCTTTTCTCGGGCAGGGGACGAGACCAGCGGACGGGTCCGGAGCATCACCCCCGCCACGGACGGGCGCGACGAGCAGGTGTCACACTCCTCGAGGAGGCGAGCACGCCTCCCTTCGTCCGAAGCGAGAGATCCACATGCACGGCTTCCACGTCTACGACACGACGATGCGCGACGGCGCCCAGCAGGAGGGGATCAACCTCTCCGTCGGGGACAAGCTGACCATCGCCCGTCACCTCGACGAGCTGGGCGTGACCCACATCGAAGGGGGCTGGCCCGGGGCCAACCCCAACGACACCGAGTTCTTCCGCCGGGCCCGCACCGAGCTGGAGCTGCGCTGCGCGACGCTCGCCGCCTTCGGCGCGACGCGCAAGGCCGGCGGCTCCGCCGCCACCGACCCGCAGGTGCAGGCGCTGCTCGACTCCGGCGCCGAGGTCATCACCCTCGTGGCGAAGATGCACCCGGGCCACGTCGAGCGCGCGCTGCGCACGACGCGCGAGGAAAATCTCGCGATGATCACCGACACCGTCGCCCACCTGCGCGCCCAGGGGCGCACGGTCATGGTCGACGGGGAGCACTTCTTCGACGGCTACCAGCTCGACCGCGACTACGCTCTCGCCTGCGTGCGTGCCGCCCACGAGGCCGGCGCCGAGGTCATCGCGCTGTGCGACACCAACGGCGGCATGCTGCCCGGGCAGGTGCGCGACGCCGTCGCCGACGTCATCGAGGCGACCGGTGCGCGGCTGGGCATCCACTGCCACAACGACACCGGGTGCGCCGTCGCCAACACCATGGCTGCCGTCGAGGCCGGCGCCGACCACGTCCAGGGCACGGTCAACGCTTATGGCGAGCGCACGGGCAATGCCGACCTCATCACCGTCGTCGCCAACCTCCAGCTCAAGCTCGGCATGGACCTCGTCGAGCCCTACCGGCTGCAGGACGCCACCCGCATCGCGCACGCGGTGAGCGAGGTGACCAACTTCCCGCACTTCTCCCGGCAGCCCTACGTCGGCTCGGGGGCCTTCGCGCACAAGGCCGGGCTGCACGCGAGCGCGATCAAGGTCGACCCCGACCTCTACCAGCACATCGAGCCCAAGGACGTCGGCAACGACATGCGCATGCTCGTGTCCGACATGGCCGGGCGAGCGACGGTGGAGCTCAAGAGCCGCGAGTTCGGCGTCGACCTCGCCGGCGACGACGCGGCCCTGACCCGCGTGCTGGCGAAGGTCAAGGAGCTCGAGCAGCGCGGCTACACCTTCGACGCGGCCGACGCGAGCTTCGAGCTCCTGCTGCGGCGCGAACTGCAGGAGGAGGCGCTCGAGTACGCGCAGGTCGAGTCCTGGCGGATCATGATCGACGCCCGTGGTGGCGACGACGCCCTCTCGGAGGCGACGGTCAAGGCGGTCGCCGGCGGGCGGCGGCTGGTGGCGACGGGGGAGGGCAATGGCCCGGTCAACGCCCTTGACCAGGGCCTGCGGCAGGCCCTCGTCACCGTCTACCCCGAGGTCGAGCAGATCGAGCTCATCGACTACAAGGTGCGCATCCTCGACGCCGCCCACGGCACCGACGCGACGACCCGGGTGCTCATCGAGCACAGTGACGAGCACACCTCGTGGACGACGGTCGGCGTCGCGCCCAACATCGTCGAGGCCTCGTGGGAGGCGCTCGTCGACGGCATCACCTATGGCCTGATGCGCGCGGGTGTGCCGGTGCGCTGACCGCGGGGTCACTGAGCAAGGGAAACTGCCCCTTCGCAAGAGTTCCGAACCCTTGCCAAGGGGCAGTTTCTCGGGTCGCCCGAGAATCGATGGGCCCATGTGACGACGGGTCAGCCCGCCACGTGGCCGAAGCGGTGACGGGTGGTGCTCACCGCCTGCTCCCGGACGAAGGGGAGGACCTCACGTCGTCCCGTGGCCAGGACCTCGCCGGTGATGACGTCGACGCCTGCGGCGACGAGCTCGTCGACGAGCGCGGGGAGGCAGGCGCCCACGGTGCGCACCCGCACGTCCGCGCTGCGCGACGCGCGGGGCGACGAAGGCCGCGTCGTCCTCGCGCACGACCTGCACGTGACCGATGCTGCCCCGCAGGTCGAGTCCCGGAGCCGCCGAGACGACGACGTGGGCGCCGGTGAGGGTGGCCGCGGCGACGAGGCGCACCAGCTCGACGACCCGCGTGCCGTCGCCGGCGCGCACGAGCACTCGCGGGTGCGGGCGGTAGCGGAAGACATTGGACTCCACGACGAGGGCGCTCTCGTCGTGCTCGACGCCGAACTCATCGGCCCACGCGGCCGCGTCGCTGGCGAGCGCCGCCTCGAGCCAGGCCCGCTCGTCGTCGCCGACGGAGGAGCCGAGGGTCGCGAGCTGGGCGTCGACGGTGCTGCGCACGGCGGAGGTGACGGGCGCCCCCTTCGTCGGCAGGCCGGTGCCCGTCCACGTGCCGAGCTGGGCGACGTAGTTGGGGCCGCCGGCCTTGGCGCCGGGGCCGATCGAGCTGGCCTTCCACCCGCCGAAGGACTGGCGGCGCACGATGGCGCCGGTGATGTGCCGGTTGACGTAGGCGTTGCCGACGGCGACCGTCTCGGTCCAGTGGGCGATCTCGCCCTCGTCGAGGCTGTGCAGGCCGCCGGTGAGGCCGAAGTCGGTGGCGTTCTGCAGCTCGATCGCCTCGTCGAGAGAGTCGGCGCGCATCAGGCCGAGGACCGGGCCGAAGACCTCGGTGAGGTGGAAGAAGGAGCCCGGGCGCACGCCGTCCTTGACGCCCGGCGACCACAGCCGGCCGGTGTCGTCGAGCTGGCGCGGCTCGACGAGCCAGGTCTCACCCGGCTCGAGCGTCGTGAGGGCGCGGCGCAGCTTGCCGGTCGGCGCCTCGATGACCGGACCCATGCGGGTGCCGAGGTCGGCGGGCCAGCCGACGGCGATCGACTCGACGGCGTCGACGAGCTGGCGGCGGAAGCGCTCCGACGTGCCGATCGACCCGACGAGGATGCCGAGGGAGGCGGCCGAGCACTTCTGGCCCGCGTGACCGAAGGCCGAGCTGACGAGGTCGGCGACCGCGAGGTCGATGTCGGCGGAGGGGGTGATGACCAGGGCGTTCTTGCCGGAGGTCTCGCCGAGGACGCGGGCGCCGTGCTCGCGCCCGGCGCGCCAGCCGGCGAAGAGCCGGGCCGTCTCGCTGCGCGGTGAGCACGACGGCGTCGACGTCCTCGTGCGCGACGAGGTGCTGGCCGACCTCGTCCTCGTCGGTGCGCACGACGTGCAGCACCTCGCGCGGGATGCCGGCGTCGTGCAGGGCGGCGACGGTGACCTCGACGCACACGGGCGTCTGCGGGGCGGGCTTGATGACGACCGAGGACCCGGCGGCCAGGGCCGCGAGGACGCCACCGATCGGGATGGCGACGGGGAAGTTCCACGGCGGCGTCACGAGCGTCAGGGCGAAGGGGGTGAAGCTCGCCCCGTCGACCATGGCCCCGCCCTCGAGCTCGAGGGCACGGTCGGCGTAGTAGCGGGCGAAGTCGACCGCCTCGGAGATCTCGGGGTCGGCCTCGGCGACGGTCTTGCCGGCCTCGGCGGCCATGACCGCGAGGATCTGCTCGCGCCGGGAGTCGATCTCACGAGCAGCCTTGCGCAGCAGGTCCGCCCGCTCGGCGGCGGGGCGTGCCGCCCAGCCCTCGTGCGCGGTGCGCGCCCGTGGCGACGACCTCGTCGACCGCGGCGGTGCTCGTCAGGTGCGGGGGGAGGGTCGGGCTCCCGGCCCGGGGGGCGGCGGGCGACGGCG
>NZ_JBNFOF010000074.1:0-13209 GCF_057364645.1 Janibacter sp. CFPM2_SD2 | reverse complement strand
TCGGGGTCTCGCGCACGGTGCTCGCCAGGCGCGCGACCGCCACCTGCCGCCGTCGCTCGCCCCGGCTCGACGGCCCGCACCACCTGCCGCGGCGCGCCGAGTGCGTCGTCGCAGGCTTCATCATCGTGCTCGTCGTGCTCGTCGACCTGCGCGGGGTCATCGGCTTCTCGAGCTTCTGCGTGCTCGTCTACTACGCGGTGGCCAATGCGAGTGCGCTCACCCTGCCCGGCAGCCCGCTGCTGCGCGTCGTCTCGGCGCTCGGCCTGCTCGGCTGCGTCGCCGTGGCCGTGCTCCTGCCCTGGCAGTCGGTGGTCACCGGTGCCGTCGTGCTCGCGATCGGTGCCTTCATCGGGTGGGTCCGGCACACGACGCGGGAGTGACCGCGTCTCCGCCCTCCGGGGGTGTGGGGATGAGTCGGCCTGTAAGCCGGGTTCTGTCCCCCGGCGCGGTTGCCCGCGCCGGGGTGACGGCCATCCATCTCGGGTCGCCGTTGCCGACGACCTCCAGCGTCCTACCCGTGTGCTCGGGCGGGCAGCCCTCGGACGCACACTGTCTGGACTTGCTCCGGGTGGGGTTTACCGAGCCGATCCGGTCACCCGGATCGCTGGTGGTCTCTTGCACCACCGTTTCACCCTTACCGCGACGACCGAGGTCGTCGAGGCGGTCTGCTTTCTGTGGCACTGTCCCGCGGGTCACCCCGGGTGGCTGTTGGCCACCACCCTGCCCTGTGGAGCCCGGACTTTCCTCGACACCGCCGAGGCGGTGACGCAGCCGTCCGGCCGACTCATCCGTCGAGCAGTGTACGGGGTGAGGGGACCTCCCCTTCGTCGGCCGGGACGGCGTGGTGTCAGCCCAACCAGCCCAGACCCTCGGCGATGAGGATCAGGCCGAAGATCGCGAAGGCGGCGGCGGCACCGTAGGTGATGACCTTCTCCGGGAGCTTGCGGCCGAGGATCGCGCCGACACCGATGGCGAGGGCGTCCGCGGCCACCATGCCGACGGTCGAGCCGATCCACGTGCCGAGCCAGTTCTCGCGCACGGCCAGGGTGATCGTCGCGAGCATCGTCTTGTCACCGAGCTCAGCGAGGAAGAAGGCGACACCGACCGCCAGGAGCGCGGAGCCCTTGGCCTTGCGCGCCTTCTGCGCCTCCTCGTCGGTGAGCTCGTCCCCGCGCAGGGTCCAGGCCGCGAAGCCGAGGAAGGCGATGCCGGCGAGGATCGCGATGGGCCCCTGGTACTTCTCGAAGCTCGCGCCGATGAAGTAGCCGATGCCGACGGACGCCAGGTGCACGAGGGCGGTGGCGGCGGTGATGCCGAGGATGACGTCGCGGGCCCGGTAGCGGGTCGCGAAGGTCATCGCCATGAGCTGGCTCTTGTCGCCGAGCTCGCGACGAAGATGACCACGGTGCTGAGCACCAGTGCTGAGAACATGAAAAAACTCCTCGTCCAGCCCGGACGAGGAGTCTGCGTGCGACGAGCCTCGACCGGGATCGTCGTATGACAAACCGGTCGAAAGTCTCGTCCGCCAGTGGTGCTGGCCCGATGTGCCGGAGCCGGGGCCGAGGCCGAGGCTCAGTGTGTCGACACACCTGTTGGGGACTACTCCCTTTCGCTGCGGCACACCCTAGCCGACGGCACGAAGGGGATGAAAGTCAGGCCACCTCGAAGTCGACCTTACCCGTCGACAGGTCGACGCCGGTCAGGCGCACCGTGACCTCGGCGCCCAGGTCCGCGCTCCCCTTCGCCGTGGCCAGGACGGGCGGGTCGACGAGCTGGACGTCGAGGTGGCCGCCCTTGTCGTCCGCATCGGGGGTGTCGACGACGACGGCGGCGAAGGTCTGCCCGACGCGGTCGGCGAGGGTCGCGGCCTCGACGGCATCGGTCGTCGCGCGCTCGACGGCGCCGGCGCGAGGTCCGAGGTCTCCATGAGCTCGGGCAGCAGCGGCAGCGCCTCACGCACCCACTGCGGCACCTCCTGCCCCGCACTCACCGCCGCGCACAGCGCCAGGCCGAAGCGGTCGACGAGACGGCGCAGGGGCGCGGTGACGTGGGCGTAGGGGGCGGCGATCGCGGCCTGCTCGACGATCTCGGGCTGCTGCCCGTCGAAGGCCGTGTAGCCGGCCCCGCGGAAGAGCACGGTCGACTCGTGGATCAGGGCCAGGTGCTTGGGGTCGGACCCGTCGAGCGACCGCAGGAAGGCGCCGTGCGCGGTGCCCTCGGCCCACTCGACACCGAGCGCCCCCGCGATGCGGCGCAGCTGGGTGACCGCCTGCTCCTCGGGCTCGGGCATGGTGCGCAGGATGCCCACCCGCGCCTCGAGCATCATCTCGGCGGCGACCATGCCGGTGAGCAGGGAGATCTGGGCATTCCAGTCCTCCGACGGCACGAGTGGGCGCAGGTGCAGGCGGAAGCCCCCTTCGACCTCCTCGACCTCCTGGTCCGGCATGGGCAGCGAGGCGCCACCGCGCTCCTGCTCGAGGGCGATCCGCAGCTCACCGATCTCCTTGAGCAGCAGCAGGCGCTCGTCGTCGGTGCCGCCGTCGACCGCCGCCTGCACGGCGGTGTACTCCAAGCGCTCGACGCTGCGCACGAGCGCCGGGTGCACCTCTGCCGCGGTGTGCTTGCCCGTCGCGTCGAGGCGGATGTCCCAGACGTAGGCAGGGCGCACCTCGTCGGGCAGCAGGCTCGCCGCACCCTCGCTGAGCACGGGCGGGTGCAGCGGCGTGCGGGTGTCGGGTGCGTAGATCGTCTGCCCGCGGCGTCGCGCCTCTGCGTCGATCGCACCGCCCGGCTCGACGAAGGACTCGAGGTGGGCGATCGCGTAGCGCACGCGGTAGCCGTCGCCCTCCCGGGACAGGTGCATGGCCTGGTCGAGGTCCATCGAGCCGGGCGGGTCGATGGTGACGAAGGGGAGGTCCGTCAGGTCGGTCTCCGGTCGCGAGAGCGGCAGCGCCGCAACGCGCTCGGCCTCGGCGAGCACGTCGGCGGGGAACTCCTCGGGCACCTCCTGCTCGGCCCGGATCGCGTCGAAGCGCTGCGTCAGGCCGGCAGCGGCGACCACCTCTCCCGCCTCCGGGTCGGTCGGGCGCAGGGTGACGGTTCGCTGTGCGGCTGCCATGCCCGCCACCCTAGAGGGCTGACGTATCGTCCGTCGGGTGCTCGTGCTGCTGCCCCCTTCGGAGTCCAAGACCGGCCGCTCCCGCGGCAAGGCCCTCGACCTGACCTCGCTGTCCTTCCCGGCGCTCACCGCAGCGCGCGAGCAGGTGCTCGAGGCGGTCGCCGCGACGAGCGCGGCCGACGACGCCCACGCCGTGCTCGGGGTCAGCCCCAACCTCGTCGACGAGCTCGCCCGCAACACCGTGCTGACGACCACTCCCGCTCCCCCGGCCGCGCAGGTCTACACCGGCGTCCTCTACGACGCCCTCGACCTCGGCGATCTCACCCCCGGGCAGCGCCGACGGGCCAACCGCTGGCTCGTCGTCGTCTCCGCGCTCTTCGGCGCGGTCCGGCCCACCGACCGGATCCCGCCCTACCGCCTGTCGATGGCGGTCAACCTGCCCGGGGTGGGCCCGCTCGCCGGGCACTGGCGCCCCGCTCTCGACGACGAGGCTGACCGCCGCGGCGGGGACCGGGCTCGTCGTCGACTGCCGCTCGAGCACCTATGCCGCGGCCTGGACCCCCACCGGCGAGACCGCCCGCCGCTGGGTGCACATCCGGGTGCCCGGGGCGACGCACATGGCCAAGCACACCCGTGGTCTCGTCGCGCGACACCTCCTGGGGGTCGACCGCGAGCCGCGCACCCCCGCGGCCCTCGCCCGCGCCCTCGAGCCGGCCTTCGACGTCGCGCTCACCGAGCCGGCACGGCCTGGACAGCCCTGGGTGCTCGACACCACCGTGAGATGAGCCCGCACGAGGTCCTCGACCTCCTCGCCCGGACCCTGCCGGTCATCGCCTTCCTCGTCGGGATCACCGTCGTCGCCGAGGTGTGCGACCTCGCCGGGGTCTTCGACGTCGCGGGCCACGCGACCGCCCGCTTGGCCGGCCACCGGGTCGTCGTCCTGTGGCTGCTCCTCGCCGCGCTGGCGGTCCTCGTCACGACCTTCCTCGGGCTCGACACGACCGCGGTCCTGCTCACGCCGGTCGCCCTGACGGTGGCCCGTCAGGTCGGGGTGCCGCCGGCTCCCTTCGCCCTGACGACGCTCTTCCTCGCCAACACCGGCTCGCTCTTCCTGCCCGTCTCCAACCTGACCAACCTCCTCGCGGTGCAGCACCTGGCCACCCTCGGCGGCAGCCACGCCGACTACGTCGCGCTCGCCGTCGGGCCGGGCCTGGCGGCGGTCGCCGGGACCCTGCTCGTCCTCGGGGTCGTGCATCGCCGGGCGTTGCGCGGCACTTCGCCGTCGAGCCGCCGGCCGCGCCGCACGACCAGGTGCTCATGCGCACCGCCGCCCTGACCTGCCTGACGACGGGCCCGCTCTTCGCGCTCGGTGCCGCCCCATGGCTCGTCGCCGGCGTCGCCGCCCTCGTCCTCGTCGGCACGCTGTGGTGGCGCGCTCCGCACCTGCTGCGACGGATCCGTCCGCCGTGGGCATGGCACTCGTGGTCACGGGGCTCTTCGTCGTCGTCCAGCTCGTCGTCGACGCCGGCGCGGGCGACCTGCTCGCCCGCCTCGCCGGCAGCGGCGAGGGCCTCGGCGACCTCGCGCGGGTCGTCGGACTGGGCGCCGTCGCGGGCAACCTGCTCAACAACCTGCCCGCCTACCTCGCCCTCGAGAGCGCAGCCGGCACGTCACCGACCCGCCTGATGGCCCTGCTCATCGGCACCGACGTCACCCCGATCATCGCGCCGTGGGGCTCGCTCGCCACCCTGCTGTGGCTGCACCGGGTCCGGGCCGCGGGCGTACGCATCGGCCCCGGCGCCCTGGTCGCCCAGGGCCTCGCCGTGGCCCTCGTCGCGGGCGGCGCGGCGCTGGTCGTGCTGGCGGCCTGACCGCCCGATGGTTGTGTGTTGAAGTGGTAGCCCAGCCTGCCGGCGGGCCCCACCAGCGGCTGCGGGCGCGCAGGACTACTGGTTCAACACACAACCACGGTCAGAGGGCCCAGCGGCCCGGCTGACCCAGGTGTCCACCGGACCTGACCTGCAGCCGCGTGGCCGACGTCCTCGCCCACGCGGAGAAGGTGCGCGCGGGTCACCCCAGCGCGCGGCGCAGGTCGGCGACGAGGTCGTCGGCGGCCTCGAGGCCCACGGAGATGCGCAGCGTGGCGTCGGTGATGCCGATCGCGGCCCGCGCCTCTTCGCCCATGCGACGGTGCGTCGTCGTCGCCGGGTGGGTGATGAGCGACTTGGAGTCGCCGAGGTTGTTGGAGATGTCGACGGTGCGCAGCGCGTTCATCACCGCAAAGGCCTCGGCCTTGCCGCCGACGACGTCGAAGGTGACGACCGTGCCGCCCCCGCTCATCTGCCGCTGCGCCAGCTCGTGCTGCGGGTGGTCGGGCAGCCACGGGTGGATGACCCGCGCCACCAGGGGGTGCTCCTGCAGGGCCCGGGCGACGGCGAGCGAGGACTCGGCCATCCGCCGCACCCGCAGGTCCATCGTCTCCAGGCCCTTGAGCAGCACCCAGGCGTTGAAGGGCGACAACGACGGTCCGGTGTGCCGGATGAGGTTGCGGACCGGCCCGTCGATGTAGTCCTGCGGCCCGAGGATCGCGCCGCCGAGGACCCGGCCCTGACCGTCGATGTGCTTCGTCGCCGAGTAGACGACGATGTCGGCGCCGTGCTCGAGCGGCCGGGAGAAGACGGGCGTGCCGAAGACGTTGTCGACGACGACCTGGGCCCCGGCGGCGTGCGCGAGCTCGCTCACCGCGGCGATGTCGACGAGCTCCTGCATGGGGTTGCTCGGCGTCTCGAAGAACACGGCGGTCGTCGGCTCGGACAGCGCCTCACGCCACTGGTCGAGGTCCGGGCCGTCGACGAAGACGGTCTCGACGCCCCACCGCGGCAGGATCTCGTCGAGGATGACGAAGCAGCTGCCGAAGAGGCCACGCGAGGAGACGACGCGGTCACCCTTGCCGAGCAGCGCGGCGAGGGCGGTGAAGACGGCCGACATGCCGGACGCCGTCGCGTAGGCCGCCTCGGCCCCCTCGAGCAGGCGCAGCCGCTCCTCGAGCATCGCGACGGTGGGGTTGCCGTAGCGGGAGTAGACGAACTTCTCCACCTCGTCGGTGAAGGCCGCCTCCGCCTCCTCGGCGCTGCCGTAGACGAAGCCGGAGGTCAGGTAGAGCGCCTCGGACGTCTCGTCGAAGGTCGAGCGCGCCTGCCCGCCACGGATGGCGAGTGTCTGCGGTGAGAGCCCCTCCGGGTCGAGGTAGGGGCGCGGGTTGCCGGGACCGAAGGGAGTCGCGCTCACCCCTGCCTCCACGGCAGGCCGGCCTGCTTCCAGCCGTTGACGGCGCGGTGGCCCTGCGCGTCGAGGTCTCCCTCGAAGCCCTCGGCGACGTTGTGCGCCGCGGTGTACCCGGCCGCGGTGGCCGCCGCCGTCGCGGCGGCCGAGCGGGCGCCCGAGCGGCAGAGGAAGAGCACCGGGGTGTCGTCGGTCGGGATGCTCGCCCGCAGGTCGTCGAGGAATCGCGGGTTGGCGCGCCCTCGGGGAGGTCGTCCACTCGATGGGTGACGACCCGCTTGCCGACGGAGGTCAGGTCGCAGCCCGACGAAGGACCACTCCGCCGAGGTGCGCACGTCGACGAGCACGGCGTCGGGGTCGCTCTCGAGGCGCTCCCAGGCCTGCCGGGGGGTGAGGTCTGCGTGCTGGGTCATGGGCGTCAGGCTAGACGCCGCCCCGGACCGCTCCCGCCGCCGGGTCAGCACCCGAGACGTCACCAGGGACCGGCTGCCGCCCCGTCACTGCCCGAGCGCGACCCCGTGGCTGACCAGCCAGGCCGTGACGAGGAAGCGCGCGAGGCAGCCGATCGTCGTCACGACGAGGAAGGTGACCGTGCTGACCCGCTTGATCCCGGCGGCGACGGTGACGACGGCCAGCGGCGGGAAGCCGATGCCCGAGCTCGCGAGCATGACGAGGGGGCCGAGCCGCGGGCGGTCGAGGACGCCGATCATCGCGGCGCTCCACCGGGTGAGCCGCTCCCGCACGGGCCCGGCCGGCTGCCGGTCCTCCTGCGCCTCTCGGGCCTCCTTGGCCTCGCGGCGACGGCTGTAGGCCTCCGCTCCCTTCGCCGCGGCCACGAAGTGGGTCATCTTGCCGACGACGAGGCCGCCGGTCATCGCGCTGACGTGGAGCACCCAGGCCTCCGGGAAGATCACCGGAGCGGCGACGGCGTAGATCTCCGCGTTGAGCGGCGGGAAGTAGGCCGAGAGCAGCCCGAAGAGCACGGCTCCGACGAGGCCAGAGGCCGTGAGCCAGGAGGGCAGGTCGTCGATGGCTGCCTCAGATCCGGTTGGTGAAGGCGACGACGGCCCGGCCGTCGGGCCACGCCTCGATGCCGGTGAGCGAGCCGGGCGACCCCGCGAGGCGCCACATGTGCTCGTGGGGCAGGCCGAGGACGAGGGTGAGCACGGCGAGGATCGGCTTGCGGTGGCTCGCCACGACGACGGTGCCGCCGCGCGCGACGACCCGCTCCCACGCGGCGGTCACCCGCTCGACCATCACGTCGTGGCTCTCGCCACCGGGCCGTGCGTAGCCCCGGTCGTCGCGCAGGGCGCGGAAGTCATCGGCCGCCTGCGCGACGAGGTCGCTCACGCTCGCCCCGTCCCAGTCACCGAAGGACTGCTCGTCCCAGTCACGGTCACCTCGGCGGCCACCCCGAGACGGTCGGCGAGTGACGGCCCCGTCTGCGGCCGGGCGGACGTCGGCGTGCACGACGAGGTCGTCGACGAGCTCGGCGACGAGCTGCGCGGCCCCGCGCGGCCTGCTCGCGCCCGGCCTGCGTCAGGTCGGGGTCGCTCCCCCCCGCGCCCCGTCGAGGCGGCCCTGCTCGGTGAACTCGGTGACGCCGTGGCGCACGAGGACGACTCGCGTGGGCCTCCCGTGGCCGCTCCACGGCCGCACCGGCTCCTGCTCGCTGTCGCGCGAGGGGGCGAGGTCGTCGCGCGACTGCTCCGACGCGTGCCAGTCCTCGACCGTCTCGCCGTCCATGCCCCGGTTGGACAGGGCGTCGGCGGCGGAGTTGTCCGCCCGCGGCACCCAGATGAGGTCGACCGAGCCGCCGGCAGCGGTGATCTCGGCGACGAGGGCACGCCCCTGCTCCGCGAGCTCGCGCATGTCGGGGTGCTTGATCTTCCAGCGGCCCGACATCTGCTCGACGACGAGCTTGGAGTCCATGGCGACGACGACCCGGGCATCCGCGGCGATCCGCCGAGCGGCCGCCAGACCGGCGAGCATGCCGCGGTACTCGGCGACGTTGTTGCTCGCGGTGCCGATCGGCGCGGCGAGCTCGACGAGCACGGTGCCGGCATCGTCACGCACGAGCGCGCCGTAGCCGGCGACGCCGGGGTTGCCGCGTGACCCTCCGTCCGCCTCGACCCGAAGACTGCGTCCCATCAGTCCCCGGAGTGGGTGCGCACGAGGATGCGACCGCACTCCTCGCACCGCACGACCTCGTCGCTCGCGGCCCGCTCGATGGCCGAGACGTCGACCGGGTTGAGCTCGAGCCGGCAGCCACCGCACCGGCCGTGCGTGAACTCGGCCGCCCCGAGACCGCCCGAGCTGTCACGGATGCGGTCGTAGAGCGCGAGGAGCTTGTCGTCGATGCCGCCGGCGAGGTCGGCCCGCGGGCGCACCACCTCGGTGCGCTCCGCGTCGAGCTCGGCGATGGCTGCGTCACGCTCGGCGGTGAGGCGGTCGACCTCGGCCTGGGCCTCGTCGCGGCTCGCGGTGAGCTCGGCCAGCCGCGCCTCGGCGCTCTCCTGGCGCTCCATGACCTCGATCTCGACCTCCTCGAGGGCGGACTGCCGCCGCGCGAGGGTCTCGAGCTCGTGCTGGAGCGAGGTGAGGTCGCGCGAGGTCATGCCGGTGCCGGCGTCGAGGCGGGCCTGGTCGCGGGCGGCCCGGTCGCGCACCTGCTGCACGTCGGCCTCGGCGCGGTCGACCTCGCGGCGGATGTCGG
The DNA here is from genome assembly GCF_057364645.1 of Janibacter sp. CFPM2_SD2. Classification (NCBI taxonomy): domain Bacteria; kingdom Bacillati; phylum Actinomycetota; class Actinomycetes; order Micrococcales; family Intrasporangiaceae; genus Janibacter; species Janibacter sp. CFPM2_SD2. The sequence continues at coordinate 4,093 of NZ_JBNFOF010000074.1, read as the reverse complement.
AGAGGCCGGTCTCGACGCGCACGACGTCGTCGGACACCTGCTGCAGCCGGCCACCGGCCTCGGCGAGGGCGGCGATCTGCGGCACGCGACCGCGGGCGTGGTCGATCTGCTGCAGCCGGGTGTCGAGGGCCTGCAGCTCGAGCAGCCGGGCCTGGACGAAGGGATCTGCCTTCACTGTGGGTCTCCTTGGTCGGGTCGTGCGCCGACGGTGAAGCTCCACGGGTCGGTGCAGATGGTGCTCACGTGGGACTCCAAGCCCATCACATCGTGGCCCGCCGCCGCGAGGGACTCACCGAGCCGGTCGAGCATCTCCTGCAGCCACAGCGACTCGGTGGCCCAGTGGCCGGCGTCGACGACGAAGGGGGTCCCGCCCCGGGCAGCCGCCTCCTCGCGGGCCTCGAGCACGGGGTGGTGGCGCAGGTCGGAGGTCACGTAGACGTCGGCACCCGCGGCAGCGGCGGCGTCGAGCAGCCCGTCGCCGGCCCCACCGAGCAGGGCCACGCGGCGCACCTGCCCGTCCGCCGGTCCGGCCACACGGATCCCCGCCGGTGCCGAAGGGAGCGCCCCCGCCAGTCTCGTGGCGAAGTCCGCGAGGCTCACCGGTGCGTCGAGGTCACCGACGCGCCCCATGGGCCGCCCCTCCTCGATGGTCAGCGGCTCGGTCACGGTGAGGCCGCAGGCCCGGGCGAGCGCGGTGTTGACCCCGGGCTCGGCGACGTCGGCATTGGTGTGGGCGACGTAGAGGGCGACGTCGCCCACGACGAGGGAGGTGACGGCCGCTCCCTTCGCGCTCGTCGTGGCGACGGAGTGCACGCCGCGCAGCAGCAGCGGGTGGTGCGTGACGAGCAGGTCGGCCCCCGCGTCACGGGCCTCCTCGATGACCGCGAGGGTCGGGTCGACGGCCGCGTGGATGCGACGGACGGGCTGGTCGGGGTCGCCGGTGACGAGACCGACGCGGTCCCACGACTGGGCGGAGTCGACCGGGAAGGTCTGCTCGAGGACGTACAGGACGTCCCGGAGGCGGAGGTGGCTCATGTGGGCCCGGCCGGCTCGAACCGACGACACCCGCGGTGTAAACGCGGTGCTCTACCACCTGAGCTACAGGCCCCTGGCGCACTTGGCGCCGGGCGTCATTGTGTCAGGCCCGCGACCGCGCCTCGGACGCGGCGCGGGCGCGTCAACACCCTCAGACGCGGCGCGCGTCCTCGATGAGGTTGATCTCGTAGAGGACGAGGTCGAGGGCGTCGGCAGCGCTGATCGGCGAGAAGCGCTGCGGGGTCTGCTCGGTGACCGTCGACACGAGCGGGCTGAGGACGGTCCACGGCGTGGGGTGGGTGAACTGCACGACGGAGTAGCGGTCGCCCTCCTGGCCGGGGGCGGCGACGACGCGGTGGATGCCCGGCTCGATGACGCCGTTGGTGACGACCTCGAGCATGAGGCCGGTGTTGATGATCGCGCCGCCCTCGGGGGCGATGGCGTCGATCCACTCGCCGCTGTCCTTGAGCCGCACCTGCAGGCCGGCGGCGGTCGCGCGGGGCAGCGCGGTGATGAGGTTGATGTCGGCGTGCTCGGCGGCCCAGACGTGGGGCGCCTCTGGGGCCGAGTCCATGGCCGGGTAGTGGATCGCGCGCGAGAGGGTCGGCCCGTCGACGAGCATCTTCTCGAAGTAGTCGGGGTGGGCGCCGACACCGGTCGCGATGATCCGCAGGACCCGTCGCTGCAGGTCGGCGACCGAGCGGTGGAAGGTCGTCAGCGTCTCGCTGATGCCCGGCACGGCCGACTCCGGGAGCACCGGGTCGTGGTAGCGGTGCGGGTAGCGGGTGCGCAGCGGGTGCCGGCCGGGATCGCGGGACCCCAGTTGAGCATCTCCTTCCAGTCCGCGACGTCGGCGGTGGCGGCCGTCTCGACCAGCAGGCCGGTGTAGCCGGTCTGGCCGTGGGTGCCCGGCGCGACGAACTGCTCCTTGACCTCGCGCTCGGCGGTGAAGAACTCCTCGAGCATGCCGTAGGCGCTGTCGATGAGGTCCTCGGACAGGTCGTGCTTGACGTAGACGAAGCCGGTCTCCAGCGACGTCATCAGCCCGTCGACGACGGCTCGCGCGCGCTCACCGTCTCCGGACTCGAAGGCCAGCAGGTCCACCTCGAGGATGTCGTCGCTCATGAGGGCGAAGACTACCCGCGACTCAGGCCCGGGCGGGACCCCCGAGGGCGTCGAGGGCGGCGTGGTAGCCGGCGAAGTCGCGCGCCTGCCCCGTGGGGTTGACCAGCTGCCACGCGATGCGGCCGTCGCGGTCGACGAGGAAGGTGCCGCGCTTGGCCATGCCCTGCTCCTCGTCGAGGACGCCGTAGTCGCGTGCGACCTGCCCGTGCGGCCAGAAGTCCGACAGCAGCGGGAAGAAGTAGCCCTCCTGGTCGGCCCACGCCCGCAGGCTGAACATCGGGTCGCAGGAGATCGCCACCGTCGTCACCTGCTCGGACTCGAAGCGACCGAGGTCGTCGCGGATCTCCCCGAGCTCACCGGTGCAGATGCCCGAGAAGGCGAAGGGGTAGAAGACGAGCAGCACGGCGCGGTCGGCCCGCAGCTCGGCGAGCGAGACGTCACGGCCGTACTGGTCGCGCAGGACGAAGTCGGGTGCGGTGCTCCCGACCGACAGGCTCAGCGCGAGCCCTTGGGAGCGGCCAGGCGGGTGGCGACCCAGGCGTCGGAGCACATGACCGAGCCGGAGGTGTGCAGGCCGGCCGTCGTCGCGGCCTCGTCGACCTCGCTCGGGTCGACCTCCTCCTCCTGACCGGGGCGGGGCGTGACCAGCACGATCGAGGAACCCTCCGCGAGGGTGCCCAAGGTGTCGACGAGCGCGTCGGTGAGGTCACCGTCGCCGTCGCGCCACCACAGGATCACCGCGTCGACGACACCGGTGTAGTCCTCGTCCTCGAGCTCCTCGCCGATGACGTCCTGGACCGCTGCACGCAGGTCCTCGTCGACGTCATCGTCCCAGCCGTACTCCTGGACGATCTGCCCGGTGCTGAAGCCGAGCTTTTCGACTGCGGCCTCGGCGAGGTCCGCTCCTGCGGACCGCGACTCCCCCGTCACGACACTGGTCCTCTCTGCTGCTCGCTGCTCACTCATCCGTCATAGTCCACCGCGTCCGGCGCCCGGTTGCAAGCAGGTCCACCGTCGTCGTCGCGTCGCGCGGGGCTCGCGTGGGCCTCGACGAGCCCCCGCAGGGCCTCGGCGTGCGCCCGGTCGAGGTGGCAGACACCCGGGTCCACGGGCCCCACGGTGCTCACCGCGTGCACCGTTGCGAGGTCGAGGCGCCGGGCGAGCGGCCCCTGCGAGACGGTGAGCGACTGGATGCGTCCCCAGGGCGCGACCCGGATCCTGCGGTCGAGCCACCCGCTCCGGTCGAGAAGCGCTGCCTGCCCTGCGAGGTAGCCGATGTGGCGGTGGGCGAAGGGGTGGACCCACCTCGCGCGCCGCGGCTGGCCCACGAAGCCGGTCGGGGTCGTGGTCATCAGGTCCCGGACCTCACGCGTCGTCCCGGCGTCGCCGGTGACGACGTGCAGCAGGTGCAGCACCTCCGGCGTCGTCGCCGCCGGGACGAGGACGGGGTCGGCCGACTCCGCGGCCGAGCCGATCTCGGCGCCGGCGACGTTGACCGTCAGCGACCACCACCCCGCTCGCCGCCACAGCCACGGCTGGTCGACCTGCACGGCCTGCACGCGGTGCAGCGGGACGGACGAGGTGCGGGTGTCGGTGAGCCCGCGCTGGCTCGTGAGGGTGCTCCCCCGCCGCCCGATGACCAGGCCCCACCACCGGGTGAGGCGCAGCAGCGCGCGACCACCGGCCACCACGACGACGGGGAAGAGCCCGGTGACTGCCGGCGCGAGGCCGACGAGCGCGAGGACGACCGCGACGACACCGATGAGGGCGACGAAGATCGCCTCGCCGCTCAGCAGCACCGACGCGACGACCCGCGCCGGCGGCACGACGAGCAGCCGCTCCTCGGCGGCCTGCGCCGCGGACGAGGCGAGGTGGGCGAGGCGCGCCAGGTTTCGTCCCCCGCCCCACGGCACCGGGCGGGCGGGGTCCCCCC
>NZ_JBNFOF010000073.1:0-13955 GCF_057364645.1 Janibacter sp. CFPM2_SD2 | reverse complement strand
GGCGGCGGCGCCTCGCCGAGGCACTCGCCGCCCAGGGCTGGTACTCCTACGCCGACAGCACCCGCCAGCCGGTCCTCTGACGCCGCCCGTCCTCCGACGCGGCCCGGCCTGACCGAGCCCGTCCCGACGCAGGTCCGGGCTAGCGGGTCGCCCCGGTGACGGCCCACGCATCGCCGCGGACCCGCCAGGCCATGAACCCGCCCCGCACGAGCATGAAGGCCGTGAAGGCGAGCCACAGCGCGACGACCGCCGCCTCGGGCCCGTGGCCGGCTCCCAGCGTGCGGGTCACGAGCACGATCGGCACGTAGGCGAGCAGCACGAGGGTCATCGACATCGCCAGCCAGCGCCCGTCGCCGGCGCCGATGAGCACCCCGTCGACGACGAAGACGTAACCGGCGAGCGGCTGCCCGAGCGCGATGACGACGAGGCCGGCGGCGATCGCGCTGCGCACGGCCGGGTCTCGGTGAAGAGCGCCGGCAGCAGCCCGGTGCAGCGCGAGCAGCCGACGCCGAGCAGCACCCCGCCCACACCGCCCAGCGGACCATGAGGCGGTCGCCTCGCGGGCGCCGCGCGCGTCACCGCTGCCGAGCTGCGCCCCGGTGAGGGCCTGCCCGGCGATCGCCAGGGCGTCGAGGGCGAAGACGAGCAGCGACCAGATCGTCGTCGTCACCTGATAGGCCGCGAGCGGGACGTCGCCGAAGCCGGCGGCCGTGGCGACGGTGAGCAGGATGATCGCGCGCAGCGCGAGGGTGCGCACGAGCAGGGGCGCCCCGTCGAGGGCGGCGCCGAGGACCCGCCCCACATGCGGACGAAGGGAGGCCCCGGCACCTCGTCCCTGCCGCAGGACGACCGCGAGCAGGGCCAGGGCCATGCCCCACTGGGCGAGGACGGTGCCCCAGGCGGCGCCCGCGATGCCCATGCCGAGGCCGAGGACGAGGCCGACCGAGAGCACGGCGTTGGCGCCGAAGCCGACCGCGGAGACGGCGAGCGGTGTGCGGGTGTCCTGCAGCCCGCGCAGGATGCCGGTGGCCGCGAGCACGAGCAGCATGGCGGGCAGCCCGAGCGCGCTCACCCGCAGATAGGTCACCGCCTCGTCGAGCGCGGCCGGTGACGAGCCGAAGGCAGCGGCGAGGGGGGCGGGCGCCGAGCCCGACGACGACCGCCGCGAGCAGTCCGAGGCCCGCGGCGAGCCAGACCCCGCCGACCCCGACCTCGATGGCCCCGCGTCGGGAGCCGGCGCCGAGCTGGCGCGCGACGACGCTCGTCGTGCCGTAGGCGAGGAAGACGAAGACCCCTGCTGCCGTGAGGAGCACGGAGCTCGCGGCGCCGAGCCCGGCGAGCGGCACGACGCCGAGCCGCCCGACGACCGCCGCGTCGACCATGAGGAAGAGCGGCTCGGCGACGAGGGCCACGAAGGCCGGCACGGCCAGCGCGAGGATCTCGCGCGGCCCGACGGTGGGAGCCGGATCGGGGGAGGTCACCCGAGCACCCTACGAGTCGCGCGCCGACGGCCCGTTGCCGCTACGGTGGCTACAGCGTTCAAGTTACCCACGGGTAGGAGTCGATGATGACCAGACCGCAGCGCCGTCGCCCTGGGCGAGTGACCCCCTTCGTCCTGCTCGTGCTCGTGGCCCTGCTCGGGTTGAGCGCCACGGGAGCCGGGGCCGACCCGACCCTGTGGTACGAGCAGAGCAACCCGCTCGCCGAGGACTCCGAGGTGGGCGTGAGCGGCGCGCCGGCCACCGGCACCGGGCCGAAGGGAGAGGTGCGTGGCCTCATCGACGCCCACACCCACCTGATGTCCGACGAGGGCTTCGGCGGCGACATCGTCTGCGGCAAGACCTTCAGCGAGCTGGGCATCGAGGACGCCCTGACCGACTGCCACAGCCACGGAACCGACGGGCGGACCGGCCTGATCGAGAACGTGACGAACCTCGAGGGCAAGGGGCCCTTCGACCCGCACGACACCGATCTCTACCCGACCTTCACCGATGCCCCGACGTGGTCCTCGCTCACCCACCAGCAGATGTACTACCGCTGGGTCGAGCGCGCCTGGCGGGCCGGGCAGCGGGTCATGGTCGCCGACACGGTCAACAACTCGGTCCTGTGCTCGCTGCCGACGCAGGTCAACACGAGCTCGTGCAACGACATGGACGTCGTGCGCCGCCAGGTGAAGAAGACCAAGGAGCTCGAGGCCTTCATCGACGCCCGGCACGGCGGGCCCGGCAAGGGCTGGTTCCGCATCGCCTACACGGCCGACGAGGCCCGGCAGTACATCGAGCAGGGCAAGATGGCGGTGATCCTCGGGATGGAGGTGTCGGCCCCCTTCGGCTGCGGCATGACGCTCGGCGTCTCGCACTGCACGAAGGCGAAGATCGACGCCGGCCTCGACGAGGTCAAGGGCCTGGGGATCCGCTCGATGTACCTGTGCCACAAGTTCGACAACGCGTTGTGCGGGGTGCGCTTCGACCCAGGCACCCAGGGCATCGTCGTCAACGTCGGCAACTTCCTGTCCACGGGGCAGTGGTGGCAGGTCGAGCGCTGCCCCACCGACCTGCACGACAACACCGTCGAGGGCGGGGTCATCCCGCCCAAGGTCGCCGAGCTCGTCCCCGGTCAGGTGCTGCCGATCTACCCGGAGGGGCCGCACTGCAACCGGCAGGGTCTGACGGCGCTCGGTGAGTACGCCCTGCGCGGGATGATGGACCGCGGCCTGCTCGTCGAGCTCGACCACCAGAGCGTGAAGGCGGCCAAGCGGACCATGGAGGTCCTCGAGTCCGAGGGCTATCCAGGCGTCATCTCGAGCCACTCGTGGATGGACAAGCACTTCACCGAGCGGATCTACCGGCTCGGCGGCTTCATCACCCAGTACGGCCACGGCGCCGACGCCTTCGTCGAGGAGGGTGCCGCGGACCGGCCGGTGCGGCAGAAGTACGACGTCGGCTACGGCTTCGGCATGGACATGAACGGCTTCGGCGGGACCCCGCCGCCGCGTGCCGATGCGGCCGAGCGCCCGCTCGTCTACCCCTTCGCGCCGCTCACCAGCCGGGGCACCGTCGAGCGTCAGGTGACCGGCGAGCGCACGTGGGACTACAACCGCGACGGGGTCGCCCACTACGGGATGGTCCCCGACTGGGTGGCCGACATGCGCAGCAACCACGGCGAGCCCGGGCAGCAGGTCGTCGAGGACTTGCTCCGCGGCCCGGAGTCCTATCTGCGCACCTGGTCGGCGACGGCCGACTGGCAGCAGGGCGCCGACCTGACGAAGGGAGCGGTCGCCACCGCGAGCAGCACGGAGTGGACGCTCACCGGCCGGCTGCGCCCGGGCAGTGCCATCGACGACGACCGCTCGACTCGCTGGGCCAGCCGGTGGGGTGACGACGCGTGGTGGTCGGTCGACCTGGGCACCCCGCGCCTCGTGCGGACCGTGACGCTCGACTGGGAGCGCGCCCACGCCAGGGACTACCGGCTCCAGGTGAGCCTCGACGGCGCTGCCTGGCGCACCGTCGAGACGGTCCGCGGCAGCGACGGCGGCCTGGACCACCTGACGATCCCGGCAACCTCCGCCCGGCACGTGCGGGTCGTCACGGACGAGCGGGCGACGCAGTACGGCATCTCCCTGCACGAGGTGAAGATCGGCAGCTGACCCGGGGGAGTGCTCCCCAGTGCCGGGTCGTGGTCCGATCCGTAGAGTTGGCGGCGGACACCAGACCACCACAGCGAAGGGGAGCGACGTGCCGCCCACGAGCAGGATCAGCAAGGACCAGCTGGAGCGGGCCCGTGCCCTCGTCGCCGCGGTCGACCAGGGCTTCGAGTCGAAGGTCGTCGGCCAGCGGCGGCTGCGGGAGACCCTCCTCATCGGTCTGCTGACGAGCGGCCACGTGCTGCTCGAGTCGGTGCCCGGCCTGGCGAAGACGACGGCCGCGCACGCGCTCGCGACGGCGATCGGTGGGTCCTTCAAGCGGATCCAGTGCACCCCCGACCTGCTGCCGAGCGACATCGTCGGCACCCAGGTCTACGACGCGAGCCAGGGCAAGTTCGTCACCCAGCTCGGGCCGGTGCACGCGAACTTCGTCCTGCTCGACGAGATCAACCGCAGCTCGGCCAAGACCCAGTCGGCGATGCTCGAGGCGATGCAGGAGCGGCAGACCTCCATCGGCGGCCAGGTCTTCAAGGTGCCCGAGCCCTTCCTCGTCCTCGCGACGCAGAACCCCATCGAGCAGGAGGGCACCTATGTCCTGCCCGAGGCCCAGCTCGACCGCTTCATGCTCAAGGACCTGCTCGACTACCCGAGCCCCGCGGAGGAGGCCGAGGTCGTGCGGCGCATCGACGCCGGCGTCTTCGACCAGCCGGACCGGGCGATGATCGACGTCGCCGATGCCCGCGAGCTGCAGCGGCTCGCGAGCTCGGTCTACCTCGACAAGGCGATCCTCGACTACATCACCTTCCTCGTCGCGGCCACCCGCACCCCGGGCAAGGTCATGCCGCCCGAGCTGGCCCGCTACGTCGAGATCGGCGCCAGCCCGCGCGCCTCGATCGCCTTCGCCAAGGCGGCGCGGGCCGCGGCCCTGCTCCAGGGGCGCGACCACGTCATCCCCGAGGACGTGCGCCACCTCGCGCACCGGGTGCTGCGCCACCGCGTGCTGCTCACCTACGAAGCCACCGCCGACGACGTGCGCGTCGAGACGATCATCGACGCGGTCGTCCGCGCCGTCCGCACCCCGTAGGGCCGCCATGACGCGGCTGGTGCACAAGGTCAAGGGCAAGCTGTCGATCCACGTCCGACGTCGGTCGGTCGCGCTGCTCGACGGCGGCTACGCCTCTGTCCACAAGGGCCGCTCGATGGACTTCGACGACCTGCGCGAGTACGCCGTCGGTGACGACATCCGCGACATCGACTGGAAGGCCTCGGCCCGCCACGGCTCGATGCTCATCAAGCGCTACGTCGCCCAGCGGCACTTCGAGCTCGTCGTCGTCATGCCCGCCGGGCGCGAGATGGCCGCGACCGCGGCCGGGGGCGAGCCGAAGCGCGATGTCGCGGTCCTCGCCGCCGGGGTCCTCGGCTGGCTCGCCGTGCGCCACGGCGACGACGTGTCGATGATCAGCGGTGCCCCCGGCCGCATCCACGCCACCCGCGCGCGCAGCTCCGAGGGCCATCTCGAGCACCTGCTCCAGGAGAGCCTCGCCCGATCCCAGCCGGACTCGCCCTCCGCCGACCTGCCGGGCCTGCTGCGGCACATCACCCGCAACGTCAAGGGTCGCAAGGTGCTGCTCGTCATCGCCGACGACGGCGTCGAGCCCGCCGCGGTCGAGGACACGCTGCGCTCCCTTCGCCTGCGGCACGAGGTGCTGTGGGTCGACGTCGCCGACCTCGACCCGCTCGGCCTCGACCCCGAGACGCTGGTGCGCGACGTCGCCGTCGACCACCCGCTGCCCGACCTGCTCGCGTCCGACCGGGAGCTCGCGGCCGCCTTCGCGCAGTCCGAGGGCACCCGACGCCACGACCTCGACGCCATGCTCCGGCGCACCGACGTCTCCTCCGCCCGCGTCAGCCACACCGACGAGGTCGTGCCGATGGTCGTGCGCATGCTCGAGAAGAGGCGCCGTGGACGCTGACCCGATCTACCTCGCCCCGCAGGACTACTCCGTCGTCTGGCCGGTCCTGGGCTTCTTCATGCTCTTCGGCCTCGTCGTCTGGGCCATGTGGATCTGGCTGCTCACCCGACCGCCGGAGGGCGAGGACGGGCGCGGCTCGCTCCCGCCGTCGGCCCTGGCCAAGCTGCGCCGCGACGCCCTCGCCCGCATCGACACGGTCGATCGCGAGGTGCGGGCCGGCACCACGACCGCACGCCGCGGCCACCACGAGCTCTCGCAGATCGTGCGCGGCTTCGTCAGCAAGGCGAGCGGCCTCAAGGCCGAGACGATGACGGCGGCCGACCTGCGGGAGCGCGGGCCGGCGCACCTCGCCGACCTCATCGAGCAGTACTACCCGCGGCAGTTCGGCCAGGCCGAGGCCGACCCGCCGAGCTTCGCCCGCTCGGCGTCCGCGGCCCGCGATGTCGTCGGGGGGTGGTCGTGATGGGTCTCGCGTGGTGGTGGCTCACCCTGCTCCTCGTCCTCGCCGTGCTCGTCGTCGCCGGCCTCGGCTGGTGGTTCGCCGGTCGCGACAAGGCGGCGGCGCGACGCGGTCCTCGTCGCCAACTCCCGGCGCCTGACCCGGCTGCCCGCCTACCGGGCGGCGCTGTCGCGCCAGCGGGTGCGCCTCGCCGCATCGCCGGCCTGCTCGCCGTCGTGCTGCTGCCGCTCGCGGTCGCCGCCGGTCGCCCGGGCACGATCGAGACGATCGACCCGTCGAAGAACAACCGCGACATCATGCTCTGCCTCGACGTCTCGGGCTCGATGTACTCGACCGACCGGGCCGTGCTGGAGAACTTCTCCGAGATCGTCACGAGCTTCCGCGGCGAGCGGATCGGGTTGGTGCTCTTCAACAACCAGTCGGTGACCGCCTTCCCGCTCACCGACGACTACGACCTCGTCTCCGAGCAGCTCAAGGGCTATGCGGAGGGCTTCTCGCTCTTCGGCAGCGGCGAGTACGACCCGACCTCCGGCACCTTCAACGAGCGCATCCTCGCCAGCTCGCTCGTGCCCGACGGCCTGGCGAGCTGCGTGCTCAACTTCGACCACGCCGACCAGGAGCGCCCGCGCGCGATCATCCTCGGCACCGACAACGACGTCCACGGCGAGGGTGTCTACACCCTCGACGAGGCGACCCAGCTGGCCAAGGACCGCAACGTGCGCGTCTACGCGCTCAACCCCCTTCCCCTCGGCTCGTCGCACACCGAGCTCTCCTCGGCCACCGAGGAGACGGGCGGGCGGACCTGGGGTCTGGACCAGCCGGGCGCGACGACCGAGGTGACCAACAACATCGACGAGCTCGAGTCCGCCCGCCTGCCCGACGTCGCCCCCGTGCACGTGCGCACCGACCTGCCGCGCGTGTGGATCGTGCTCAGCCTGCTCGGGCTGCTCGTGCTCTACCCGCTGCTGTGGCGGTGGCGCCGATGAGCTGGCACCCGCTCCTGCCCTGGCCGTTCGTCGTCCTGCTCGGCCTGCTGCTCGTCGGCTTCACCGCATGGCGGGTCTCGCCGACACCCACCACCGGCTGCGTTGGGGCCTGCGACTGGCCACCGCCGTCGCCATGGTCCTCACCCTGCTCGGGCCCGCCGTCGACGGTGCGATCGCCCGGCAGGCGGCGAGCGACGTCAACGTCTACTTCGTCGTCGACACGACGACCTCGGCGATGGCCCGCGATTACGACGGCGACCGGACGCGCATCGAGGGCTATCGCGAGGACATGGCCAAGATCCAGGAGGAGATGCCGGGCGCGCGCTTCTCGATCATCACCTTCGACTACGCCGCCCGGGTCGTCATGCCGCTGACCACGGACACCAATGCGCTCAAGACCGCGGCGGAGAACCTCCGGGCGGAGAACAGCCTCTACTCCGGCGGCTCCTCGATCACCGCGGCCCAGGAGCGGCTGCGGCTCACCTCGAGGGGCCAAGGAGCGCCAGCCCGAGCGCTCGCGGATCGTCTTCTACCTCGGCGACGGCGAGCAGACCTCGTCGCAGGACCCGACCCCCTTCGACCTGCCCGACCTCGTCGACGGGGGCGCGGTCCTCGGCTACGGCACCGAGCAGGGTGGCCGGATGGCCTCCACGGATGCCGACGGCGAGCCCGGTGAGGACATCAAGGACAGCCAGGGCAACCCCGGCGTCAGCAAGATCGACGAGAAGCGGCTCGAGGAGATCGCCGAGCAGCTCGGGGTGCCCTACACGCACCGCGAGGGCGGCGACATCGGGCCGGCGCTCACCGACGCCGACCCCGGCGAAGCCGTCGACGGCGAGGGGGCCGGCATCGAGACCTACACCTCGCTCGTGTGGGTGCTCGCGCTCATCATGTCGGGCCTGCTGCTCGCCGACCTCTTCGTCACCACCCGCGAGATCGGCCGGCTGCGCCGCGTCGAGGCCGAGGCAGGAGGCACCCCGTGACCGCCCCCATGGAGCCCCGGCTGCGCCGGCGCCGCCGGATGATCATCGCGACGATCATCCCGGCGATCATCATGATCGTCCTGGCGATCCGCTTCCTCACCCTGCCGCTCTTCATGGGCCAGGCGCAGGACGCCCACGGCGGCGACGACGGCGACGGCATGGTCAAGGCCGCGGAGCGGCTGCACCCGCTCAACCTCGTCGAGCGGTGGCGCGCTCCCTTCGTCGAGGGCACCGGCAAGTCGGTCTCCGGTGACCTCGCCGGCGGCCGGGCCGACCTCGAGACCGCGCTCGAGCGCACCAAGGACCCGCAGGACGACTGCACCGTGCGCACCAACCTCGTCATCACGATCTCGCAGCAGGCCGACGAGGCGAAGGAGGCCGGCGACACCGACCAGGAGAAGGCGCTCGCCGAGGAGGCCCTCACGCTCATCGAGGAGGGCCCCGAGGGCTGCCTCGACGGCAGCGACGACGGCAACGGCGGCGAGGCCGGGCGCAAGCAGCAGGAGCAGAAGGACAAGCTCGAGGAGCAGACCGGCAAGAAGCAGCCGGAGGACCCGCAGGACCCGGGCAAGGACGACAAGAAGGACGACGGCGAGGGCGAGGAGTCCAAGGACCCGAAGCAGAAGCAGCTGGAGGAGCGCAACCAGACCGGCCAGCGCGAGTCGGAGAACGACAAGCGCGAGTCGGAGGCCGAGGGCAGCGGCGGGCCCGACCCCGTCGAGAAGCCCTGGTAGGAGCTGCGCGAGCCCATGGACGAAGGGGGGTGACGCTCCCCCTGTCGTGCGCTTGGATGTGGTGACGAATCCGTCTGCCCGAAGGAGGGCACATGAGCGCCACCCCGTCCGCGCCCACGCGCATCACCCACCTCGTCGGCCACCGGGCGTGGCAGGGGGAGCCGGGCCGCACGAGCGAGGTCTGCAACCCGGCGACGGGCGAGGTCACCGGCACGCTCGACCTCGCCAGCGCCGAGACCGTCGGCGAGGTCGTCGCGTGGCGCGGGAGGCGGCGCGCGAGTGGGGTCGGGCGTCGCTGGCGCGGCGGGTCAGGGCGCTCTTCGCCTTCCGCCAGCTGCTCGTCGAGCACACCGACGAGATCGCCCGGCGATCACCGCCGAGCACGGCAAGACCCATGACGACGCCGTCGCCGAGATCGGGCGCGGGCTCGAGGTCGTGGAGTTCGCCTGCGGCATCCCGCAGCTGCTCAAGGGCGGCTTCTCCGAAGGGGTCTCGACCGACGTCGACGCCTTCTCGATCCTCCAGCCGCTCGGTGTCGTCGGCGTCATCTCGCCCTTCAACTTCCCGGCGATGGTGCCGCTGTGGTTCGTGCCGATCGCCGTCGCCACGGGCAACACGGTCGTCATCAAGCCGAGCGAGAAGGACCCGACAGCGGTCAACCTCATCGCCGACCTGTGGCGCGAGGCCGGGGTGCCCGACGGGGTGGTCAACGTCGTGCACGGGGACAAGGAGGCGGTCGACGCGCTGCTCGACCACCCCGACGTCAAGGCGATCTCCTTCGTCGGCTCGACCCCCGTGGCGCGCCACGTCTACGAGCGCGGGGTGGCCGCCGGCAAGCGGGTGCAGGCGCTCGGCGGGGCCAAGAACCACATGCTCGTGCTGCCCGACGCCGACCTCGACCTGGCGGCCGACGCAGCGGTGTCAGCGGGATACGGCGCGGCGGGGGAGCGGTGCATGGCGATCTCGGTCGTGCTCGCGACCGAGTCGATCGCCGACGAGCTCGTCGCCCGGATCGTCGAGCGCACCCGCACCCTGCGCGTCGGCGACGGCAGCGGCGACGTCGACATGGGCCCTCTCGTCACCCGCGCGCACCTCGACAAGGTGACCGGCTACGTCGAGGCGGGGGTCGAGGCCGGGGCCGAGCTCGTCGGCGACGGGCGTGAAGGCGCCGAGGCGCTCGGGCCGGGCTACTTCCTCGGGCCGACGCTCTTCGACCGGGTGACGTCGCAGATGTCGGTCTACACCGACGAGATCTTCGGGCCGGTGCTCTCGGTCGTGCGGGTCGCGTCCTTCGACGAGGGGCTGCAGCTGATCAACGACAACCCCTATGGCAACGGCACGGCGATCTTCACCCACGACGCGCGCCGCCCGGCGCTTCCAGCACGAGGTCGAGGTCGGCATGGTCGGCATCAACGTCCCGATCCCGACGCCGATGGCCTACTACTCCTTCGGCGGGTGGAAGAGCTCGCTCTTCGGCGACACCCACGCCCACGGCATCGAGGGCGTGCACTTCTTCACCCGGACCAAGGCGGTCACCCAGCGCTGGCCGGATCCGAGCCACGGCGGGCTCGACCTGGGGTTCCCCACGAACGGCTGAGTCGCTGGGGCCCTCGTGGCCGTGTGAGGTTGTGCGCGCCCGTGTCACCGTATGGGGTCACACGGGCGGGCAGATCCTCACACAGGTGACGAAGGAGCTCAGCCGGTGGGCTCGTGGATGAAGGCACGGGCAGCCGCCACGCCCTCCGCGACGTCCCAGTGCGGGAAGCCCACGGCGGCCAGCTGCTCGGCGCTGACGGTCGGACCGGCCGCGACGATCGCCGCGATGGTGGGGCGGTCGGGCGGAGTCAGGCCGTGGTCCTCAGCCTCTGCCTCGACCCAGTCCATGAGCTCGAGGACGGCGTCCTCGTCGCACATCACGGGGACGAAGTCCCACTGCGCGTCCTCGTCGGGGTCGAAGGCGTCGTGCGTCCAAATACCATCGGCCCAGGCCTGCGCGGCGTCGATGGCATCGCACTCCTGCGGCAGCGATGGGTGCTGCAGCCCCTCGAGCCACCAGGCAGGTCGCCCGTCCATGACCACCGGGGCGCCCGCGGTGAGGTCTGCGGACTCGGCCCCGCGGTCCCACAGGAAGAGCAGGGCCCGGTCCTCCGGCAACATGGCCAGCGCGCACCAGCTGCCGCCGAAGTCATGCAGGAATCGCAGCCCGTCCCGGCACCAGGCGCCCTCGCGGCCGGAGGCCGCGGCAGAGGCCGCTTGCACGGCGGCCACCGCCGCCCAACGATGGCTCAGGTCCTGTGGGGTTGGCGCGCTCTGGGGTGCCTCAGATGTGGTCATTCACGAAGGCCATCACGTCGTCGAGGACCTCTTCGCGGTTGGTCTCGTTGAAGATCTCGTGGCGGGCGCCGGGGTAGCGCTTCGAGGGGGCGCCGTCGGGGGCGATGTGCGCCCAGCCCTCGTCGCTGCGGTCGATCGGGACGAGCTGGTCGTCGGCGCCGTGCAGCCAGATCGTCGGGACGGTCAGGCGGCCACCGCGGGTGATCGCCTCGAGGGTGGCGCGCAGCGCGAGCAGGGTCGGGCGCTTGAAGTCGCCGTGCCAGACGAGCTCGTCGGCCTCGTAGGCGCGGCCGACGTCGGGCTCGCGGCTGAGGGTCGTGATGTCGATCGGCGTCGGCGGGATCTCGTCGAGGTCGGCCAGGGCCGTGGGCTCCCAGGAGCCGAGCACCGGGCCGGAGAGCACCGTCGCGGTGAGCGTCTGCGGGTACCGCTGGGTGTAGCGGGCGGCGATCATGCCGCCCATGGAGTGCCCGATGAGCACGAGCGGCAGGTCGGGGTGCTCCTCGTGGGCGCGCTGCACGAGGAGGTGGAGGTCGTCGACGACGCCCTCGAAGTCCTCGACGAGCACCCGCTCACCCTCGCTGCGCCCGTGGCCGACGTGGTCGTGGGCGTAGACGACGGCGCCGTCGGCGGTGAGCCGCTCGGCCACCCACTGGTAGCGCCCGACGTGCTCGCCGTAGCCGTGGGCGATGACCGCCACCCACGTCGGGTCACCCGGCGGGCTCCACAGGGAGCCGATGAGCAGGCCGGCGTGGCCATGGGTCTCGATGTCCTCGGGCGGGATGGAGCTCACGGGTCCTCCTGGGTGACGTCGGTGTCCGGCTCCAGTCTGTCAGCGGACCCGGGGCGAAGGGGGTTGGGGTGACGTCCTGTCCGTGGGAACAATTCGCCACGTCGTGCGTTGGACAGGGCCGCACTCGAGGACAGGGGACCGCGTGACCGCAGGCAGGACCGACCACACGACCACGCAGGACGCGATCGGTGAGGAGCAGGAGGCGCTCGACGCGGCGCACGCGCGCCGGGGCGAGGTGATCGACGAGCTGGAGGGACGGCTGCGGGGCAGCGCCCGGGAGGACTCGGTGGCCGCGGCCGCCATGCGGGCCACCCGGCAGCGCCTCGCTGAGCTGACGCAGGCCGAGCAGGGGCTGGTCTTCGGGCGCCTCGATGCCCGTGACGGCAGCAGCCTGCGCATCGGACGCGTCGGCGTCCCGGCCGCCGAGGACGATGCGGACCCGCTCGTCGTCGACTGGCGGGCGGAGGCGTCGCGCCCCCTTCTACACCGCGACCGCCGTTGCGCCGCAGGGGAACTCGCGCCGCCGGCACATCCGCACCGAGGGGCGGCGGGTGGTCGCGGTCGACGACGAGCTGCTCGATGGCTCGACCGACGGCGAGCTGGTCGGCGAGGGCGCGCTGCTCGCGGCGCTCGACGATCGCCGCACCGGCCGGATGGGCACGGCGGTGGCCACGCTCCAGCGCGAGCAGGACGACATCGTGCGGGCGGACCCGCGCGGCGCGCTCGTCGTCCAGGGCGGCCCCGGCACGGGCAAGACCGTCGTCGCGCTGCACCGGGTCGCCTACCTCCTCTTCGCGCAGCCGCAGCTCGCCCGGGCGGGCGTGCTGGTCCTCGGGCCCTCGCAGCGCTTCCTCGACTACATCGGCCACGTGCTGCCCGCGCTCGGCGAGACCGCGGTCGTCTCGGCGACCTGCGAGACCCTCCTGCCCGGTGTCCGGCCGGGGCGAAGGGAGGAGCGTCGCCTCGCGGAGATCAAGGGACGGGCGCTGTGGCAGCAGGCGCTCGCCGACCGCGTCGCCGGGCTGGTGCCACCGCCTACGGACCTGACACTGCACTGGGACGGCGAGGACTACCTCGTGCCGGCCGCGACGATCGATCGGCTGCAGCGGGGCGCGCTGTCGGGCCGGTCCTACCACTCGGCACGGCGGGTGCTCACCGGCCAGCTCGTCGACGTGCTCACCGAGCTCGTCGCGGAGCGGGTCGTCGAGCTGCTCGCCTCGGCGGAGGAGGGATTCGAGGAGATCCTCGATCGGGTCGACGCGAGCCTGGCGCGAAGCGACGACCGCGGCGCGCGGACGCAGGGCTCGAGCGGCTCGGTCGACGGCGAGCTGAGCGAGGACGAGGTCGAGGAGCTGCGTCGGCGGATCGAGAACGACCCCGGCCTCGCCGCCCGGGTCCGTGCCTGGTGGCCCGAGCGCGACCCCGCAGACGAGCTGCGAGCCCTGCTCGGCGACCGGGCGGCGCTCGCTGCCGTGCCCGGCCTCACCGACGACGAGCGCGACCTCGTGGCCGCCGAGCCGACTCCCTTCGCCCCGAGCGACATCGCCCTGCTCGACGCGATGTCCGACCTGCTCGGCGAGGACGCACCCCGGGTGACGCAGGGAGACTTCGTCGCCGATCGCGCTGCGGCGCAGCGGGACTGGGTCTACGGCCACGTCGTCGTCGACGAGGCGCAGGAGCTGTCGGCCATGGAGTGGCAGATGGTCCTGCGCCGCTGCCCGGCCGCCTCGATCACCGCGGTCGGCGACATCGACCAGACCGAGGCGCCGCACGCCCACACGACGTGGGAGGGCGCGCTCGGAGAGGTGCTCACCGACCGGTGGCGCCGCGCCGACCTGACGATCTGCTATCGCACTCCGCGCGAGGTCATGGACCTCACCGGTCCGGTCCTCGAGGCCGCCGGCAGCACCAACGAGCCGCCGCGCGCGGTGCGCGGCAGCGGTGTCGAGCCGTGGCAGCGCTACGTGCCCGAGGCCGACCTGGCCGCCAGTGCCGCGGCCGAGCACGCGGCACTCGCCGAGCGCTGGGACGGCGGGTCGGTGGGCGTCG
>NZ_JBNFOF010000072.1:0-14032 GCF_057364645.1 Janibacter sp. CFPM2_SD2 | reverse complement strand
CACCCCCCGCGTCGTCGCCGGCACCACCACCGAGGTGCACGTGCTCGCCCGCCGACTTCGTCGCCGAGGGCACCGGCCCGGTCGGCGACCTCGGCTACGTCGCGACGACGGCCCGGGTCGACGAGCAGCTCGTCTCGGTGTGGACCACCCGGACGAAGGGAGGTGCCTGGCGAGCCGTCAACGCCGCGACCGGCGACGTCGAGGCGAGCATGGCCCGCCGGGCCGGGTCCGCCGCGCTGCTCAGCGAGCCGCAGGTCGGTGCCTGGTACGCGGTGACCAACGACCGGGTCCGCCCGCTCAACGGCGAAGCACGCAAGGTCGTCGGCGGCGGGATGAACCTCGAGGACTACCAGCAGGTCGTCCACGAGCGCTATGCCGACAAGCTGCCGGGCAGCGACTACGACGAGTCAGGCGCCGCAGGGGGATTCGAGCCCGCGTCGGCCCCGGTGACCACTCCCGGGGACGACGCGCCCCCACGGTCCGGGGTGCTCGCCGGCATCGGCGGGATCGGGCTGCTCGCAGCCGGCCTGCTCGTCCGTCGTCGGCGGTCGCACACCTGAACCCAGCCCCTCCCTCTTCGCATCTGCTGAAGGAAATGCGACGGGGGTGCGCACGACCTTAAGCAGATGCGAAGGGTGGTGCGCATCTCCTCAAGGTCGTGCGCCCCGGAGGGTCGCCACCAGGGCATCCACGTCGGCCGCAGGGCATCGCCCCGCCAGACGACGTGGGCGTCGGACCGCACGAGCAGCAGCGCGTGGCCGAAGGCCGGGTCGCTCGGCCACGGCGTGTCGACGAGCTCGACGGGCAGCACCGAGTCGAGCAGCGGGCCGGCCTCGACCGTCGGGTCCAGCCGCAGCAGCGTGTAGGCCGGGCCGAGCCGGTCGAGGATGCTCGTGCCGTCGACCTCGAGGTGCGGCAGGCGACACCCCGGCACCGTCGAGGGCGTGTGCGAGCCCATGTCGTAGGCCGGCGCCTCTTCGCCATCACCGACGATGATCGGCGAGTCGGCGTAGTAGTAGCCGAAGTTCAGCCCCTCGGGAGACATCTGCGGCAGGTTGATGTCGAAGAGCCGCCGCCCCAGACGCCGGCGCAGCAGCCGGCCGACGAGGCTGGGCGAGGCGATGACGGGTGGCACGGAGCGGCCCGACATCGCCGCGAGGTTTTCCTCGACCTTGCTCATGGCAAACCGCGAGACCTGCTCCGTGATCGGCTGCCTCTCGGCCTGGTAGGCGTCGATGATCGCGGGGTCGGCCCAGCCGTCGAGCACCGCGCACAGCAGCCACGACAGGTGCACGGCGTCGGCGATCCCCGCATTCATCCCGTAGCCCGCGAAGGGCACCCAGAGGTGCGCCGCGTCGCCGGCGACGAAGACCCGCCGATCGCGGAAGCGGTCGGCGACGAGTCGGCGCGCGACCCAGTCCTCCTGCCGGACCACGTCGAAGGGGAAATCCGCCCCGACCCCGAGGACGTCACGGATCGACTGGTCGGGGTCGAGGACGTCGAAGTCGCTCTCCTCGGCGGGCAGGGCCCGGTGCACGAGCCACAGGTCCTCGCCGTCGATGGCGACGACATTGCCCCGGACCTTGTGGTTGACGACCCCCGTCATCCACGCCGGCCGTCGGTCGACGAAGAGGTCCTTGACCGCCGGAGTAGCGCAGGGGCGGCGAGACGGCAGAGCTGCGCGTGGTCCACGTCGCCAGGTCGATCCCCCCGAGGACCACGGAGTCCTCGGCCTGGGCCCTGCGCACGGTGATCACCCGGGGCATCGTGCCAGTGAGCGACCGCTCAGCGGGGGGTACGTCGACAACGACATCATCACCTCCGCCGAGCGGCTCGACGGGCGCCCTCGTGGCCCGATGACCACCTCGCGCGCCCGCGCTGGTGGAATACCTCTGGGGGGTATATGGTTGGACCGTCAGATACCCCCTAGAGGTACACCGAGGAGAGGAACCCACGATGAGCGCGACCACCACCGAGTACCAGGTGACCGGCATGACCTGCGGCCACTGCGAGATGTCCGTCCGCGAAGAGGTCAGCGAGATCCCCGGCGCCGAGGTCGTCGAGGTGAGCTCCGCGACCGGCAAGCTCGTCGTCTCCGGTGACGTCGACGACGCGGCCGTCATCGCCGCCGTCACCGAGGCCGGCTACACGGCCGCCAAGGCCTGACGATGAACGCCCCGACCCGTCTCGGTCTCTTCGGTCTCGTCCTCGCGGTCGTCTTCGCGCTCGCCGCGGTCACGGCCCGCGCGGTCGTGCCCGAGGAGACCGCGCGGGGCTGGGCGCAGGAGAGCACCACCCACGGCGGCGAGCACGCCTCCCCTTCGGACGACGGCACCGGTGACGCCGACGACGAGCACTCCGCCCACGACGGCGCCGCCGCACCCGCGGGCCTGTCGCTGGAGCAGGACGGCTACCGCCTCACCGACGTCTCCGCCCCGACCGAGGTCGGCGAGCGCGGCCGCCTCGAGCTGACGGTCACCGACGCCGACGGCGACCCGGTCACCGACTACTCCGTCGAGCACGAGGAGGAGCTGCACCTGGTCGTCGTACGCAGCGACGGCCAGCACTTCCGCCACGTCCACCCGCAGCGCGCCGCCGACGGCACGTGGTCGCTGCCGTGGACCTGGCAGGCGGCCGGCACCTACCGCCTCTACGCCGACACCACCCCGGCCGACGCCGACGAAGGGGTGACCCTCACCTTCACCGTCGACGTCGCCGGCGACGTCACCCCCACCGCGTCGCAGCCGACCCGCTCCGCGAGCGTCGACGGCCTCGACGTCAGCGTCGAGGGCGACCTCGTGCCCGGCGAGGAGTCGCGCCTGACACTGCGGGTCGAGCGCGACGGCGAGCCCGTGACGACGATCGAGCCCTACCTCGGCGCCGCCGGCCACCTCGTCGCCCTGCGCGAGGGCGACCTGGCCTACCTCCACGTCCACCCCGAGGGCGAGGCGCCCACGGCCGCCGAGCCCGGCGGTCCCGAGATCGACTTCGTCACCACGGCCCCGACGCCCGGGCGCTACCTGCTCTACCTCGACGTCAAGGTCGACGGTCAGGTGCACACCGCACCGCTCGTCCTCGACACGGCGGGCAGCAGCCCCGAGGGCAGCACCGCCACCCCCAGCACCTCGCACGGAGGCACCGACCATGACCACTGAGACGGACCCGGTCACCACCTCGACCGTCGAGCTGCAGATCGGCGGCATGACCTGCGCGTCGTGCGCCAACCGCATCGAGCGCAAGCTCAACAAGCTCGACGACGTCACCGCGAGCGTCAACTACGCGACGGAGAAGGCGACCGTCACCGCCCCCTTCGGCACCGACCCGCAGGACCTCATCACGGTCGTCGAGCAGACCGGCTACACCGCGACGCTCCCGGCGGCGGAGCCCCCTTCGTCCGAGGAGGAGGCGCCGCAGGACCGTGAGCTGACCGCCCTGCGCCAGCGACTCATCGGCTCGGCCGTGCTCGCCGTCCCGGTCATCCTGCTGGCGATGGTCCCGGCCCTGCAGTTCGACTACTGGGGCTTCGCCTCGCTCGTGCTCGCGACGCCGGTCGTCTTCTGGGCCGGCTGGCCCTTCCACCGAGCGACGTGGACCAACCTGCGCCACGGCGCCGCGACGATGGACACGCTCATCTCCGTCGGCACGCTGTCGGCCTGGCTGTGGTCGGTCGTCGCCCTCTTCTTCGGCACCGCCGGCGACCGCGGGATGACGCACGCCTTCGAGCTGACGATCTCGCGCACCGACGGCCTCGGCAGCATCTACCTCGAGGTCGCGGCGGGTGTCATCACCTTCATCCTCATGGGGCGCTACTTCGAGAAGCGGTCCAAGCGGCGCGCCGGCGACGCCCTGCGCGCCCTGCTCGAGCTGGGCGCCAAGGAGGTCGCCGTCCTGCGCGGTGGCGCCGAGGTGCGCATCCCGGTCGAGGAGCTGTCGGTCGGCGACGAGTTCGTCGTGCGGCCGGGTGAGAAGGTCGCGACCGACGGCGTCATCACCTCGGGCACGAGCGCGATCGACGCCTCGATGCTCACCGGCGAGTCCGTCCCGGTCGAGGTCGGCGAGGGCGATGCCGTGACCGGCGCGACAGTCAACGAGGGCGGCCGGCTGGTCGTGCGCGCCACCCGGGTCGGCTCCGACACGCAGCTGGCGCAGATGGCCCGGCTCGTCGAGGACGCGCAGTCCGGCAAGGCCGAGGTGCAGCGCCTCGCCGACACGGTCTCGGGGGTCTTCGTCCCCGTCGCCATCACGATCGCCGTCGCGACGCTCGGCGCCTGGCTCGGCGCGGGCTTCCCCGTGAGCGCAGCCTTCACCGCGGCCGTCGCGGTCCTGATCATCGCCTGCCCGTGCGCGCTCGGCCTGGCGACGCCCACCGCCCTGCTCGTCGGCACCGGTCGCGGCGCGCAGATGGGCGTCCTCATCAAGGGCCCCGAGGTCCTGGAGTCCACGCGCACGGTCGACACGATCGTCCTCGACAAGACCGGCACGGTCACCTCCGGTGCCATGACCCTCGTCGACTCCGTCCCGGCGAAGGGGGTGGACCGCACCGATCTCCTCCGGTTGGCCGGTGCCCTCGAGCACGCCTCGGAGCACCCCATCGCCCAGGCCATCGCGAAGGGAGCCGCCGCCGAGGTCGGCGACCTGCCGGGCGTCGAGGGCTTCGACAACGTGCAGGGCCAGGGCGTCACCGGCGTCGTCGACGGACACGCGGTCGTCGCCGGCCGTGAGTCGCTGCTCGCGAACTGGTCGATGGCGCTCGACGAGGAGCTGGCCGCGGCCAAGGCGGCCGCCGAGGCCGAGGGCCGCACGGCGATCGCCGTCGGCTGGGACGGGCAGGCCCGCGGCGTGCTCGTCGTCTCCGACACGGTCAAGCCGACGAGCGCCGAGGCCATCGCCGGGCTGAAGAAGCTCGGCCTCACCCCCGTCCTGCTCACCGGGGACAACCGCGCGGTCGCCGAGCAGGTCGCCGCCGAGGTCGGCATCGACGAGGTCATCGCCGAGGTCATGCCCGCCGACAAGGTCGACGTCGTCACGCGCCTGCAGGGCGAGGGCAAGGTCGTCGCCATGGTCGGCGACGGCGTCAACGACGCACCCGCGCTCGCGCAGGCCGACCTCGGCCTGGCGATGGGCACGGGCACCGACGTGGCGATCGAGGCCGCAGACATCACCCTCGTGCGAGGGGACCTGCGGGCTGCGGTCGACGCGATCCGCCTCTCGCGCAAGACCCTCGGCACGATCAAGGCCAACCTCTTCTGGGCCTTCGCCTACAACACCGCGGCGATCCCGCTCGCGGCGCTCGGGCTGCTCAACCCGATGCTCGCCGGTGCCGCGATGGCCCTGTCCAGCGTCTTCGTCGTGAGCAACAGCCTGCGGCTGCGGGCCTTCCGCGCGAGCGCCTGAGCCCCCTTCGCCGGGTCGCTGTATGTGGGTGCGCTGGGACTCACCCGCATACATCGACCCGCGCCCCCTGCCCTGGGTTGATGTATTCGCGAGCGCTGGGACTCACCCGCATACATCGACCCGGGCCCGATCTAGGGTGACGGGCATGCCGAGTGCCCGCCGCAGCTTCACCCGTGCCGAGCTGGAGTCCTTCCGCGACGCGGAGGTCCCCGACCTCCTGCCGGGCCCCGGCCAGGAGCTGCGGCTGCTCTTCGTCGGGATCAACCCCGGGCTGTGGACCGCGGCGACGCAGACCCACTTCGCGCACCCGGGCAACCGCTTCTACCCGGCCCTGCTGCGAGCAGGCATCCTCACCCGCGCCGTCGACCCCGCCGCCGGCATGACCGACGAGGACCGCGAGCACCTGCGCGAGCGCGGCGTCGGCATCACCAACCTCGTGCGCCGGGCAACCGCCCGCGCCGACGAGCTCACGGCCGAAGAGCTGCGGGAGGCGGCGAGCGCCTGCTGGCCACCATCGCCAGCACCCGGCCGCAGTCGTCGCCGTCGCCGGGATCACCGCCTACCGACAGGCCTTCGGGGTGCGCAAGGCGCAGACCGGCGAGCAGCCTGAGCCCGTCGAGGGCGCCCGGCTGTGGGTCGCGCCCAACCCGAGCGGGCTCAACGCCCACGAGACGGTCGACTCGCTGGCCGTCGCCTACGCCGAGCCCGCCCGCGCCGCCGGCCTCCTCGACTGAGCCGCCGGCCACCTCGACTGAGCAGCCAGCAGCGCGTCTCCTGCAGTTCGCCCCGCCCCGACAGCGCCGCCCCCAGAATTCCGGGCCACACACCCCGCGCAGCCGGCGAACTGCAGGACGACATGCCGCTCGTCAGTCCGTCACCGTCACGTCGACGTGCGCGAAGCCGCCCGCCAGCTCGCGCAGCCGGTCCGCGTCGAGTCGACCACCGGGCGGGAGCACGAAGGCCACGGTCGTCCCCGGGCGCTGACGGTCCTCGACCTCCCGCAGCTCCGAGTCCGGCACGCCGTGGCGGTAGGCCTGGGTCCACGCCCCCTCCGACCGGCGGTTGGTGTGCCGCAGGAGGGGCGAGCTGGCGGAGACGATGCTCATCCCCCGTCGCGGCAGCCCGTCCGGCAGGAGCGGAGCGTCCGGGGCGTCGAAGAACCGGACATCGCGGGTCGCCATGACCGGCTTGCGCACGACCTGCCCCGCCTCGTCACGCCGGGTGTCGGTGCCCCGACCGTCGTCGTCGACCTCGACCAGGTCGCCCTGCACGACGACCCTCACCACACCTCTGCGACGCATGGCCTGCCCCTCGTCGTCGGCATAGGCGATGACCTCGAGCGCGAGGTGCAGGGCGAGCGCGTCACCAAGGGACGCCGCCACCCGCCGCGCCTCGACCAGGTGCTCGGCGTCCACCTCGCGCGACCAGTCGTGCGTCGTCACGCGCCAGGTGTCACGCGACATCAGCCCTGGGCCATCCCGGCGGGCATGAGCACGGCGACGACCTTCCCCTTCGCCACGAGGGTCTCGCCGGCGTGCACGGTCTCGGCGACGACGACCTTGCGCTCGGTGACCTCCTCGATGACACCCCGCAGCTCGAGCTCGACGCCCATCGGCGTCGGCGCGAGGTAGTCGACGTGCAGCGAGGCGGTGACGTAGCGCAGCGCCGGCTCGGTGCCCATCTCGCGACCCTGCGCGCGGTGCCCTGCGGCGGCGGCGCTGCCCGTGCCGTGGCAGTCGACGAGCGAGGCGATGAGCCCGCCGTAGACGTAGCCGGGCATCGCCGTGTGCTCGGGCCGCGGGGTGAAGCGCGCGACGGTCTCCTCGCCGTCCCAGTGCGACTTCAGCTGGTGGCCGGCGGGGTTCTGCGTGCCGCACCCGTAGCAGTGCGCGACGTCGTCGGGGTAGGTGTCCTGGAAGGCGGTGCTCATGTCCGCACGCTAGCCCCACCCCTGCGCGCCGGTCAGCCGACGGCCATCCGCTCCCGCTGGGGCTCGACGACCGGCTCGCGCCGCACGGCGAAGGACAGCACGGAGGCGATGACGCAGAGCATCGCCCCGCCCCACCACGCCCACGTGTAGGCGCCGAAGGTGTCGCGGATGACCCCGGCCCCGAAGGCCGCGAGCGCCGCCCCGATCTGGTGCGCGGCGAAGACCCAGCCGAAGACGATCGTCCCCTGCTCGCCGAAGATCTCCCGGCACAGCGCGGCGGTCGGCGGCACGGTCGCCACCCAGTCCAGGCCGTAGACGATGATGAAGAGCAGCATGCTCGGGTGCACGGCGTCCGACAGGAGCAGCGGCAGGACGAGCAGCCCCACCCCGCGGAAGAAGTAGTAGGCGACGAGCAGCCAGCGCGGGTCGAAGACGTCGGTGAGCCACCCCGAGGCGATGGTCCCGACGATGTCGAGGATGCCCACGAGCGCCAGCAGTCCGGCAGCTGTCGTCTGCGACATGCCGTGGTCGTGCGCCGACGGGATGAAGTGGATGCCGATGAGCCCGTTGGTCGTGGCGCCGCAGATCGCGAAGGCGAGCGCGAGCGCCCAGAAGGCCTTGTGCCGCACCGCGAAGCGCAGCCCGTCGATCGCCCGACCCATGGCGCCGCCGGTCACCTCTTCCGGCGGGACCCAGGTCTGCGGATCAGCGCCGAAGGGGAGGACGCCCCGGTCGTGCGGGTGGTCCCGCATGACGAGCCAGGCGATGGGCGCGACGGCGAGTGCTGCGACCGCGATGACGAGCGAGGCGGGTCGCCAACCGACGTCCTCCGCCAGGGCCGCGACCGGCGGCAGGAAGATCAGCTGCCCCGTGGCGGAGCCGGCGGTGAGGACGCCCATGACCAGCCCCCTTCGCGCCACGAACCACCGGTTGGCGACGGTCGCGGCGAGGACGAGGGCCATCGAGCCCGTACCGGTCCCGATGAGCACGCCCCAGAAGATGTGCAGCTGCCAGGACGCCGTCATCAGGGTGCTGCCGCCGGCGCCGAGCGCGACGAGGGTGAGCGCGCCGGCGATGATCTGCCGCATGCCGAAGCGGTCCATCAGGGCCGCGGCGAAGGGGGCGACGAGCCCGTAGAGCAGGAGGTTGATCCCGACCGAGAGCGACATCGTGCTCATCGACCAGCCGAACTCCTCGTGGAGCGGCACCATGAGCGCGCCCGGGGCCGCGCGGAAGCCGGCCGCGCCGAGCAGCGCGAGGAAGGCGACGGCCGCGACCCACCACGCGGGGTGGATGCGGTGAGGCGTCGAGGTGGCCGGCTCGGTCATCGGGTCTCACTTCGCTCAAGAAAGTTTGCTCGAGCAGCCTAGCCCACGCGCTGAGTCGGTGAGGCTCCTCGAGGTCAGGACGACGGTGCTCGTCGCACGCGCCCGGTCGCCGGGTCGCGCTCGGTGAGGCAGTAGACCTGCCCGTCGGGCGCCCGCAGGACGGTCCACCACGGGAAGACACCCTCGACCTCGGCGCCGAGCGCGACTGCCGTCGGGTCTCCTCGGCGCGGTCCGCGACGGCGAAGTCCGGGTGGGCCCGGACCTCACCGGACTCGTCGTCGAGCCGCTGGAGGAGGACGCGCAGGGCGGCCCCGCCGTCGAGGAAGGCGAACTCGGGCTCCCTCCCCTTCGTCAGCGGCCGCTGCAGCAGCTCGGCCCAGAAGGCGGTCTCGGACTCCCAGAGCCGGGCGGGGATGTCGATGCACACCTGGTCGAGGACGCGAAGGGGGTCACCCCGGTCGATCCGCCCCGGCGCCTCGACGGTGTGGCAGAAGAACAGCCCACCCGGCGAGCGCATCACCGGCACGCCCTCGTACTCCCACTGGGGTCTCGCCCCCAGCCCGAGCGAGCGCCGCGTCGCGCCGGCGCGGTCCGGGTCGTCGAGGTCGAGATGCAGCCGCGGCGGACCGTCGACCGCCTGGAGCTTGACCCACCCCGGGCCGTCGGCCGGCACGAGCGTGACGAAACTGCCCGCGCTCGCCTCGAGGCTCGCTCGCCGCCCACCCGGTCGCGGCCGTCCAGAAGTCCACCGACCTCTCCCACGTCTCGCGCGGGACATCGATGAAGAGCTGGATCCAAGGACCGTCGGAGACCATGGACCCAGCGTGCCGCAAGATGGTCCCGTGCCCCTCGTCATCCGCCCCCGCACCGACGCCGACCTGCCTGCGCTGGGTCGCGCCCTCGTCGAGCAGCAGGCCGCGTCCGGCTACCCGCACCGCGAGCCCCTGCCGATGGCGCCGGAGGACTTCGTGGCCCGGTCCGGCGCACTGGCGACGTGGACCGCCCTCCTCTTCGACGAACCCGTCGGCCACGTCGCGGTGCTGCCGGTCCGCGACCCCGAGGTGAGCCTGGAGCCGGCGCTGTCCCGCCTGTGGATGGCCGGCCACGGCCTGCCGGCCGACCGGCTCGCCGAGATCGGCGTGTACTTCACCGCGACCCACGTGCGCGGCCGGGGCGTCGGCGCCGCCCTCATGCGCACCGCCCTCGACCACCTCGCCGCGCACGAACTGGCCCCGTGCCTCGACGTCATCCCCACCGGCTCGGCCGTCGACCTCTACCGCCGCACCGGCTGGCGAGAGGTCGGCCGCACCCGCCCCGCGTGGCTCGACGCCGACGCCCCCGACGTCGTCGCGATGGTCCTGCCGACGGGCTCCTGAACGGGGGCAGACCCCCCCTTCGCCCGGGGCGGTGTCTCCATGGCCCCACCGGTCCGCGGTCGCGAGGCTGGAGCCATGACACAGGGATGGCAGGACAGGGAACCGCAGGCATGGGCACGAGCAGCGGCATGGGGGGTGCTCGCGTGCGCGCTGCCGTCGGCGGTGTGGCGGCTGCTGATGATCGCCGGCTGGATGCCGGGCACGGAGCCGCTCCGCGTGCTCCACGAGGGCGAAGGGGGCTACGTCCTCGGACTGTCGATCGCCCAGGTCCTCGCCGCCGTGCTCGTCGTCGGGCTGGTGCGCCCGTGGGGTGAGCGCTTCGTCGGCATCGGGATCAACCGCTGGGTGCCCATCGTGCTCGGCACGCTCGGCGGCACGGTGATGACGTGGCTCTTCACCATCGAGCTGTGGCTCGGGGTGCTCGCCGGGCGCCGACCCGACCAGGGCGCCCTCGACGGCATCCCGCTCGCGATCATGGTGTGGGTCTACGCGCCGATGATGCTTTTCGGGCCGCTGACGCTGGCTGCGGTCGTCGGCTACGCGATGCGACGCGCGCCCCGCAACCCCTCGACGACGCCTCAGGGGAGCAGACTGGCAGCATGACCGCACCCCGCGCCGTCCTCGTCACCGGAGCCTCCCGCGGCATCGGCCGCGCGATCGCGACCGCCTTTGCGCGGCAAGGAGATCGGGTCGCCGTGCACGTCCGTTCCGCGGTGGACGAAGGGGAGGCCACGCGCGACTCTCTCCCCGGCGAGGGGCACGCCCTCGTCGTCGCCGACCTCCGCGACGCGGACCAGGCGGCGGGACTGCCGGCGGCGGCCGAGGAGGCCCTGGGGATGCCGGTCACGGTGCTCGTCAACAACGCCGGCATCGCGACGACACCGGCACTCACCCACCCACCCGCGACGACGGATCCGGCTGCGTGGCAACGCAGCTGGGAGGACTACCTGAGGATCAACACCCTCGGCACGGCGATGGTCACGCACGCGATGACCCGCCGGCTCGTCGAGCTCGGGCTGCCGGGGCGGGTCATCACCATCGGCACGCGGGGCGTCCACCGCGGCGAGCCCGACTACCCGGCCTACGCCGCGTCCAAGGCGGCGCTGCACTCGATGGACGCCTCGCTCGCGGTCGCGCTCGCCCCGCACGGCATCGCGGTCGCGACCGTGGCGCCCGGCTTCGTCGAGACCGAGCGGGTCGCCGACCGGCTGGACTCCCCTGCCGGAGAAGCGATCCGGGCGGACTCCCCCTTCGGCAGGGTGGGGCGTCCGGAGGAGGTGGCGTCGGCCGTGGTCTGGCTCGCCTCGCCCGACGCGCAGTGGGCGTCCGGGGCGACGCTCGACCTCAACGGCGCCTCGCACCTGCGGCCATGACCCGCTACGTCGCACTGCTGCGCGGGATCGCGCCGGCACTGCCGCACAACTCCAATGCCGAGCTGCAGGCGGTCCACGAGGGGCTCGGCCTGGAGCGGGTCGGGTCGGTGCTCGCGAGCGGCAACATCGTCTTCGAGACCGACGAGACCGACGTGCCGGAGCTGGAGCGGAGAATCCAGGAGGCGCTCGTCGCGGAGCTGGGCATCGGCGGCGGCACGATCATCCGCTCGCTGGAGCAGCTGCGGGCACTGCTCGAGCGCGACCCCTTCGACGGACTGACGCACGGGCGCGGGACCTATCTCGTCGCGACCTTCCTCAAGGACGGCACCGCCCCCGGCGACGTGCCCGACGACCCCGACCCGCTCGTGCGGGTCGTCGGCTTCGACGAGGCGGCGCGGGCCTATCTCGCCGTCATCGACAACGGCGACCCGGGCAGGACGCCGGACTTCATGCGCTGGCTCGACCGGACCCACGGCAAGGACATCACGACCCGCACATGGCTCACCGTGCAGCGGATCGTGCGCAAGCTCGAGTCGCTCTGAGAGCAGGGGCGGGCGCGGGGCGCCGCCCGGTGCGAGGATCGACGACGTGCCCGAGACGCTGACGACCGACCAGCTGACCCTGCGGACCTTCCGCGACGACGACGCGGACGCGCTCTTCGACCTGCACTCGCGACCCGAGGTGCAGCGTTGGATCGGCGACGGACAGCCGATGACCGACGTCGCCGAGGCACGCGCTTCGATCCCGCGTCGCCGCGACGTGCCCTACCCGCGGCCCCAGGGCATCTGGGCGATCGACCTCGACGACCGCTTCGTCGGGACGCTGCTGCTCAAGCCGATCCCGATCAGCGGCTCGCCCCTCGCGGACGACCCGCGCGACCCCGACCTCGCGCTCGACAGCCCCGAGGTCGAGATCGGCTGGCACCTGCACCCCGACGTGTGGGGTCGCGGCATCGCGACCGAGGCCGCGACCCGCGTCCTCGAGCACGCCGCCGACCTCCCCCGCATCGTCGCCGTCACCCATCCGGACAACGCGCCCTCGCAGCGGGTCGCCCGTCGCCTGGGCATGCGCGACGAGGGGCTCACGGACCGCTACTACGACACGACGACGCGACTCTTCGTCCTCGAGCGCTGACCCCGGTCCTGCTCGTGCGAGGCTCGACGCCATGACCGACCTCGACCTGCGCGCGATCGGCGAGGGCCTCCCCTTCGCCGAGGCGCTCGACGCGCTGCGCACGGCGGTGACCACCCGTGGGGTCGCGGTCGTCCAGGCCCCGCCCGGGTCTGGCAAGACGACGCTCGCTCCCCCGCTCGTCGCCGACTGCGTCGAGGGCCGGGTCGTCGTCACCGGGCCGCGACGGGTCACCTGCGTGCTGCGCGCGCGCCTCGCGCATCTCACCGGGACCGAGCTCGGCGACCTCGTCGGCCACACGGTGCGCGGCGAGCGACGGGTCGGGCCGCGCACGCGGCTGGAGTTCGTGACGCCGGGGGTGCTCGTGCGCCGCCTCCTCGCCGACCCCGAGCTGACCGGCACCGCGGCCGTCGTCCTCGACGAGGTCCACGAGCGCGCCCTCGACACCGACCTGCTGCTCGGCATGCTCGCCGAGGTCCGTCAGCTGCGCGAGCTGCCCGTCGTCGCGATGTCGGCCACCCTCGACGCGCCGGGCATCGCCACGCTGCTGGGCGACGACGACGATCCGGCTCCGCTCGTCGACAGCGAGGGCGCGCTGCACCCGCTCGAGGTGCTCTGGGAGCCGGCGCCCGGCCCGCGGACCGATGCTCGGGGCGTCACCCGGGACTTCCTCGAGCACGTCGCGCGGGTGACCGCACAGGAGCACGACCTCGACCACCACACCCTCGTCTTCGTCCCGGGAGCCCGCGAGGTCGACCGCGTCGTCGAGCTGCTCGCCCGTCTCGTCCCCGGCGCCGAGGTCCTCCCGCTCCACGGTCGCCTCTCCCCGCGCGAGCAGGACCTCGCGATCGGCGGCAGCCCCTCCCCAACCGGTGGCCGCATCGTCGTCTCCACCGATCTCGCCGAGTCCTCGCTGACCGTCCCCGGCGTGCGCCTGGTCGTCGACGCGGCCCTCTCCCGCGAACCCCGCCGCGACGCCGCCCGCGACATGTCCGGCCTCGTCACGGTGCAGGCCTCCCGGGCCTCGATGACCCAGCGCGCCCGGCCGGGCCGCGCGCCTGGGCCCCGGCCGCGCCGTGCGACTCGTCGAGGAGTCGGCGTGGTCGCGCGCACCCGAGCACCGTGACCCCGCAGATCACCGACGGCCGACCTCACCGAGACGGCCCTGACCCTCGCGCCTGGGCTCGGCCCCGCGGCGAGGGCATGGCGCTGCTCGGACAGCCACCCCCGGCGGCCGGCCACGCCGCGGCCGACGACCACCCTGGCGCGGGCTCGGCTCGTGACGACGACGGACGGATCACGACGACGGGCTCGCCGCGACGCGCATCCCCGCCGACCCACGGCTCGCCCGCGCCCTGCTCGACGGCGCCGACTCGTCGGCGCACGCGGCGGCCGAAGTCGTCGCGACCCTCGCCGACGACCTGCGCAGCGACGACGGCGACCTCGACCGGCTGCTCGCCGACCTGCGCTCCGGGCGCTCCCGCGACGCCAGCCGCTGGC
>NZ_JBNFOF010000071.1:0-14240 GCF_057364645.1 Janibacter sp. CFPM2_SD2 | reverse complement strand
CGGCGCCGAGTCTGCGCTCAAGCACTCACCCCGTCAGCAGCAGCGCGACCTGCGGCGGGCCGAGCAGGCCGGCCGGGCCGAGCAGGCCGGCCGGGACGCCGAGGCGAGCCAGTGACCACGGCGACGGTGACCCCCTTCGTCATGAGGGAGGTGCGCTGGCAGGACCTCGAGGTGCTGGCGGACCTGGAGCAGGAGCTCTTCGGGACCGAGGCGTGGAGCCTCGCGTCCTGGTGGGGCGAGCTCGCGGGGCGGCCGCGGCGGGAGTACCTGCTCGCGGAGGACTCCGAGGGCGTCGCCGGATATGCGGGCCTCGACCACGCGGGCGACACGAGTGACGTCATGACCATCGCGACCCTGCCGCGGGTGCGGGGCACCGGCCTGGGTCGGCGGCTGCTCGAGGAACTCGTCGCGCGCTCGCGGGCCGCGGGCGCCGAGCGGCTGCTGCTCGAGGTGCGCGCCGACAACACCGCGGCGCGGGGGCTCTACGACTCGGCCGGCTTCGGGCTGCTCCAGACCCGGCGCGGCTACTACCCGGGTGGGGTCGACGCACTCGTCCTCACCCTCGACCTGACGCAGGAGGCGCAGGCATGACGGATGCACCCCTCGTTCTGGGCATCGAGACCTCGTGCGACGAGACCGGTGTCGGCATCGTCCACGGCACCGAGCTGCTCGTCGACGCCATCGCGTCGAGCGTCGACGAGCACGCCCGATTTGGCGGGGTCGTGCCCGAGGTCGCCTCCCGCGCCCACCTCGAGGCGATGGTGCCGACGATCGAGCGAGCCTGCCGCGACGCCGGCGTCGCGCTGACCGACCTCGACGGCATCGCCGTGACCTCCGGCCCGGGCCTCGCCGGCCCGCTCATGGTCGGCGTCGCCTCGGCCAAGGCGCTGGCCGTCGCCCTCGGGTTGCCGATCTACGGCGTCAACCACCTCGCCAGCCACGTCGCCGTCGACATCGTCGAGCACGGGCCGCTGCCGGAGCCGACGATGGCGATGCTCGTGAGCGGCGGCCACTCCTCGCTGCTGCTCGTCCCCGATGTCACGCACGACATCCGCAGCCTCGGGTCGACGATCGACGACGCCGCGGGGGAAGCCTTCGACAAGGTGGCGCGGGTGCTCGGGCTGCCCTTCCCCGGTGGGCCGCACATCGACCGGGCGGCGAGCGACGGGCAGATCACCATCGACTTCCCGCGGGGGCTCTCCAGCCGCAAGGACATGGAGCGGCACCGCTTCGACTTCTCCTTCTCGGGGCTCAAGACGGCCGTGACCCGCTGGGTCCAGGCCGAGCAGGCCGCCGGGCGCGACGTGCCGGTGGCGACGTGGCCGCGTCCTTCCAGGAAGCCGTCGTCGACATCCTCACGCGCAAGGCGGTGCTCGCCTGCACCGAGCACGATGTCGCCGCGCTGCAGGTCGGTGGTGGGGTCGCGGCCAACTCGCGCCTGCGGGCGATGGCCCAGCAGCGGTGCGATGACGCCGGCATCCAGCTGCGCGTCCCGCGGCCGGGGCTGTGCACCGACAACGGCGCGATGGTCGCCAGCCTCGGGGCCCAGATGATGCTCAAGGGGCGGCCGGCGAGCGACCTCTCGCTCCCCGCCGACAGCTCGCTGCCGGTGACCGACGTGCGCACCGGCCTGCCGGTGCACGTCGACCACGACCACGCGCACTGAGGGCGGGCGGCGAGGGCGCGACCGAGTGCCGTGGGCCGCGCCGGCCGCGGGTGGCGCGGCACCTGTGTGACGATCCGCCCGCCCGTGTCACTCCATGCGGTCACACAGGCGTCACCCCGGTGACACAGGTGCAGCCGGAGCCCACGGTCGAGGCCCGGATCGCTGCCTATGCCGTTGCTCCGTACTTTGAGCCGGACGCGGGGTGGATCGGCGGGGCGATGGGGGTGCGGATGACTGCCTACGCCGTTGCTCCGTGCTCTGAACCGCGGCTCGTCGTACGGAGCAACGGCGTAGGGCGTCGCGCGGCACGGGGCCGTGCGGGAGCGTGGCTCGTCGTACGGAGCGACGGCGGGGGCCCATCCACCTGGCCCCGGCCACTCGGCCGCTGACCCGGCGCCACGGCCACCCGGCTCAGCCGCAGCGCAGCAGACCCATGTCCTCCTTGAGCGTGAGCACCCGGGTGACCGACGCGGTGACCTGCTTCGCGAAGGCCGGGTCCCCCTTCGCCTTGGCCTCGATGGCGGAGACCATCGTCGGGACCTGGGCTCGGGTCGGCGGTGAGGACGATGTCGCCGCGGCGGCATGAACTTCGTGGCCCGCTCGCCGACCGGGGTGGCGGCGACCGCCTTGGCCGCGCCCACGTCGTCGGTGATGACGACCCCGTCGAAGCCCAGGTCGTCGCGGAGCATGCCGTCGACGATCTTCGAGGAAAACAGGGCCGGGGTCTCGCCGTCGATCTGCGAGTAGTGGGCGGAGCCGACCATGACGATCTGGGTGCCGCCGTCGATGGCATCGGCGAAGGGCGTGAGGTGCGAGTCGTCCCGGGTCATCACCGAGTCGGTGATGCCGGTGTCGCGCAGGTCGGTGTTGCCGGTGATCCGCCCCAGCCCGGGGAAGTGCTTGACCGTCGGCTCGACGCCCGCGTCCTGCATCCCCTGGGCGAAGGCGAGCGCGCCCTTGCTCGCGGCCTGCGGGGTCGAGCCGTACTGGCGCCCCCACTTGCCGATGGGTTCGTTGGCCCGACCGATCTCGGCGGGGACGGTGTCGGCGGTCGGGGCGAGGTTGACGTTGACGCCGGCCTGCTTGAGCTCGGCCCCCCACCCCTTGGCGGAGGAGCGCAGGTCGGGCAGCTGGGCCTGCTCGAGGCCCGAGGGCATGGACGTGAATCCGGAGCCGGTGAGCTGCTGAACCTCGCCACCCTCCTGGTCGGCGGCGACGAGCATGCCGACCTTCGTGCCGTCGACGGTCGGGGAGACGTCCTGCAGGTGCTGGCTCGCGGCCGCGACGGTCCCGCTGTCCTTCCAACCGCCGAGGTAGAGCATCGAGCCCAGACCCTGTGCCCCGATCGGCCCGTCGAGACCGGTCGCAGGCCCCGGCTGCATCGCCGCCATGAGCAGCTGCCCGGCCTGCTGGGTCGGCGTCATCGCCTCGCGCACCTGCTCGACGCAGGCGCTCGCGTCCGGGCCGGAGGCGGTGGCGGAGGTCGTGCGCGAGGAGGAGCTCGAGGACGACGTCTTCGACGAGGACGAAGGGGAGGACGTCGCCGACGTCGAGGTCGTCGAGGTCGACGTCTTCGCACCCGAGGTCGACGAGGAGGAGGTCGAGCTGCCCTCCCCGGAGTCGGCGCCGCACCCTGCGAGGGCGAGGACGGCGAGGCCTGCAGCGGCGCGGGTCAGGTGACTGGCTCGGGTCGGCATGGGGTGCAGGCTACCTGCGGTGGCACGGGTGTGCTCAGGCGCTGACGGGTGCGCCGACCCGGGCGAGGTGGCGCTCCGCCATGCGGGCGGCGGGGTGGGCCAGCGCCGCCGCGAACACGCCGATGGTGGCGATGACGATCCAGCCGGGTGTGCCCCACTGGAGCGCGAGGAAGGTGTAGAGGGCAGGGAAGATGATCGGCTCGAGCTGGTAGCCCATGCCCCACACGCCCTGGTAGTCGCCGAGGCGGCGGTGGTCGGACAGCTCCGACGTCAGGCCCCAGTCGGCGGCCGACTGCCACAGCTCCGCGCCGGTGATGGTGACGTGGCCCGCCCAGATGAGCACGATCGAGACCCACCCGATCGTCTCGTGCGTGACGGCGATCAGGGCGCACGAGATGACGAAGGCCCAGCCTGACCACCGCACGGCCCGCAGCGAGCCGTCGACGGAGTCGGCCACCCGGGAGGCGCGGACCTGCAGGAGGACCGCCAGCACCGTGTTGGTGCCGAAGAGCCAGGCGAGGAGCACCGGGGGAGCGTCGGTGCGCTCGACGAGCCACAGTGGCACGACGACGTTGAGGAGCACCTGGTTGGAGGAGATCACGCCGTTGCACATCGCCAGCAGCACGAAGCCCGTGTTGCGCCAGGCCGCGGGTGCGGCACCGACGGTGTCGGCGACGGTCGTGGCCTCGACCGTGCGTCGGATCGCGGGCAGCAGGCCGGCGATCATGGCCGCGTTGAGGACGAGTAGGCCCGCCGTGATCAGGGGGACAACCCGCACTGCACCGATCCCCAGGCCGAGGGCAACTCCGCTCGCGCCGGCTCCGAGGGTGTAGCCGACGTTGCGGGCCGCGCGCATGTACGCCATGGCGCGCACCCTGGTCGCCCGGTCGAAGACCGCGATCCGGTAGACGTTGCGGGCATTGCGACCGGCTGTCTCGACAACGGCGAGCACCGAGAGCATGGCGACGAAGGCGATCACCCCGCCGATGAGGGGCCAGGCGAAGTAGAGGGCGGCCTCGGCAGTCGAGGCGAGCACCCACAGGGGCTTTGCGCCCACTCGATCTGTGAGTCGGCCCATCGGCAGCTGGAGAGCCAGCGCCACGAGTGCGGCCAAGGACATGCCGAGTCCGACCTGCGACCCAGAGAGTCCGACGACCTGGGTGAAGTAGACGGCGGTGCCCGTGATGAAGGTGCCGGTGGCGAAGGCGGACAGGACGCACTGCAGCGCCAGATCGCGCTCGAGGGCACTCGGGGGCAGGACGCGTGCGAGCCACGTGGTCATGGCACTCCCTTTTCTTGACATCAAGATATATGTCTTGACGTCAAGATACACCGAGGGGTGATTAGGTGGGGGCGACGACGAGCACGACCTGCTCACCACCGACGCGGGTGAGTACGACGGTCGCGCTCTCGCCGTCACCGGCGCCGCGCCCGATCTTCAGCTGCTTGCGCAGCTGGTCCTCGTCGAGGCGGATGCCCCGCTTCTTGACCGTCAGACCGGTGATGCCGCGCTCGCGCAGCCAGCCTCGCAACCCCTTGACGGAGAAGGGCATCGCCTCGAGCACCTCGTAGCGGCGGGC
Source organism: Janibacter sp. CFPM2_SD2 (assembly GCF_057364645.1). NCBI lineage: Bacteria > Bacillati > Actinomycetota > Actinomycetes > Micrococcales > Intrasporangiaceae > Janibacter > Janibacter sp. CFPM2_SD2. The sequence continues at coordinate 9,297 of NZ_JBNFOF010000071.1, read as the reverse complement.
GTGGCCGAGGTCGAGCGCCTCGTCGCTGGTGACGTAGCCCAGCCCGGCCTCGAGCTCCATCCCGCTGACGGCGCCGGTGACCGTGCCGATGAGCCCGGCCCGGTTGACGGCTCGGTCGGCCTCGTAGAGCCAACGCCCCGTCTCGGCGAGCGAGGCGGCCGCGGCGGGATCTTCCTCGCAGGTGCGCTGGTCCACCTCGACCGGGGGCGCGCCCTTGCGCAGGACGCGGGCGCTGCGTCCGGCCTCCTTGACGAGCGGGCCCCACCAGACGGTGCACTCCAGGACGGTGCCCTGCCACGAGGTCCACTGGGCCTCGGTGCCGAGCGGCGGGATGTCGTGGGGGAGCGAAGGGGAGAGCTTGGCGCCCGTGGCCGGCACGTCGCGGGCCACCGACAGCACGAAGTCCCACGACGGCGAGATCTCGTCGAGCCGGAAGACCCGTCGCGTGCGCCCGCTCCGGTCGGTGACGCCGGGCGTGCGGCGCGCCGGGTCGAGCCAGACGCCGGTCCGCGAGTGCAGCGGGTCCAGCGGTGCCTCGAAGTCCTCGGCCACGCCGGTGCGGGCCCGGCTGTCGGGCCAGGGGCGCAGGTTGACGTCGGCGATGGCGGCAGAGAGCGGGTCGGCGTCGATCCCGTGGACGGTGACACCGAGGGCGCTCATCGCCATCGCGTCGGAGCCGATGCCGCAGCCGAGGTCGTGGACGGTTGCCAGGCTCGCGGTCGCGTAGCGCCCGGCGTGGGTGGCGGCGACCTCGAGGCGGCTGGCCTGCTCGAGCCCGTCGGGGGTGAAGAGCATGCCCTCGGCGAACTCGCCGAACTTCTCCTGCGCGCGAGCCTGCAGACGCTTCTGCGTCAGGAGCGCGGCGACGCGCTCGGTGGAGTGGCCCGCCGCCCGCAGCCGCGAGGCCAGACCGACCGCGTCCGCCTCGCGGTACTCGGGCAGGCCGTGCAGGGACGCGTGCCCCTCGGGGGAGGCCAGCCAGCGCACGGTCGTCGGGTCCACGTGCGCCATTGTCACGCATCGTGCTCGGCACGGCGGACCTATCCGACCGGGCGCTGGCACTCGGGTTGACCGAGTGCCAAACGGCGGCCTAGATTTGCTCTTGGCACTCACCACTGGCGAGTGCCAGATGCCACGGTTGGACGACCCCCGCGACGGCGCCCGGCCCGGCTTCGCCCCAGAACTCACACATTCGTCCCCACAGAAGGAGTCACCGTGTCGGTTTCCATCAAGCCGCTCGAGGACCGGATCGTCGTCAAGGGCATCGAGGCGCAGCAGACCACCGCCTCCGGCCTCGTCATCCCGGACACCGCCAAGGAGAAGCCGCAGGAGGGCGAGGTCGTCGCCGTCGGCCCCGGCCGCTTCAACGACGACGGTGACGAGCGCGTCCCGATGGACATCTCCGTCGGCGACCGCGTCATCTACTCCAAGTACGGCGGCACCGAGATCAAGCACGGCGGCGAGGAGTACCTCATCCTCTCCGCCCGCGACGTGCTCGCGATCCTCGCCTGAGCCTGCGCACGACTCACAGCTGACGCCCCGGGTGCGGCCCTCTCCCGGGCCCTCCGGGGCGTCGCCTTTCCCCCCTTCGTTAGAACCAAAGGACAGACATGGCCAAGGAACTGGAGTTCAACGACTCCGCCCGTGACGCCCTCCAGCGCGGCGTCGACCAGCTCGCCAACGCCGTCAAGGTGACGCTCGGCCCCAAGGGCCGCAACGTCGTCATCGACAAGCAGTGGGGCGCCCCGACGATCACCAACGACGGCGTGACCATCGCCCGCGAGATGAGCTCGAGGACCCCTACGAGAACCTCGGCGCCCAGCTCGCCAAGGAGGTCGCCACCAAGACCAACGACGTCGCCGGTGACGGCACGACGACCGCGACCGTCCTCGCCCAGGCCATGGTCAAGGAGGGCCTGCGCAATGTTGCCGCGGGCGCCGCCCCGTCCGGCCTCAAGCGCGGCATCGACAAGGCCGTCGAGGCCGTCTCGGCCCGCCTGCTCGAGACCGCCCGTGAGGTCGAGGGCAAGGACGAGATCGCCCAGGTCGCCTCGCTGTCCGCCCAGGACCAGGGCATCGGCGGGATCATCGCCGACGCCTTCGACAAGGTCGGCAAGGACGGCGTCATCACCGTCGAGGAGTCCTCGACCGCCGAGACCGCGCTCGACTTCACCGAGGGCATGCAGTTCGACAAGGGCTACATCAGCCCCTACTTCGTCACCGACCCGGAGCGCATGGAGGGTGTCCTCGAGGACGCCTACGTCCTGATCAACCAGGGCAAGATCTCCAACATCCAGGAGATCCTCCCGGTGCTGGAGAAGGTCGTGCAGTCCGGCAAGCCGCTGCTTGTCATCGCCGAGGACATCGACGGCGAGGCCCTCTCGACGCTCGTCGTCAACAAGCTCAAGGGCGTCTTCAACGTCGCGGCCGTCAAGGCTCCCGGCTTCGGCGACCGCCGCAAGGCGATGCTCCAGGACATGGCGATCCTCACGGGCGGTCAGGTCATCGCCGAGGAGGTCGGCCTCAAGCTCGACCAGGTCGGTCTCGAGGACCTCGGCCAGGCCCGTCGCATCGTCGTCACCAAGGACAACACGACGATCATCGACGGCCAGGGTGCCGCCGACGACGTGACCGGTCGGGTCAACCAGATCAAGTCCGAGATCGAGCGCACCGACTCCGACTGGGACCGCGAGAAGCTCCAGGAGCGCCTCGCCAAGCTCGCCGGTGGCGTCTGCGTCATCCAGGTCGGTGCCCACACCGAGGTCGAGCTCAAGGAGAAGAAGCACCGCATCGAGGACGCGATCTCCGCGACCCGTGCGGCCATCGAGGAGGGCATCGTCGCCGGCGGTGGCTCCGCCCTGGCGCACGCGGTCTCCGCGCTCGACGCCGTGCAGCTCGAGGGTGACGAGCAGGTCGGCGCCAACATCGTGCGCACCGCCGGTGTCGAGCCGCTGCGCTGGATCGCCGAGAACGCCGGCCTCGAGGGCTACGTCGCCGTCGCCAAGGTGCAGGAGCTGACCCCGGGTCAGGGCCTCAACGCCGCGACGGGCGAGTACGGCGACCTCATCGGCCAGGGCGTCATCGACCCGGTCAAGGTCACCCGCTCCGCGCTCGTCAACGCCGCCTCGATCGCGTCGATGGTCCTGACCACCGACACGCTCGTCGTGGACAAGAAGGAGGACGAGGACGAGGGCCACGGCCACTCGCACTGACGTCCTGACCTGAGCGAAGGGGGGCGGCGCACCAACCGGTGCGCCGCCCCCCTTCGTCATGCGCCGGTGGTTGAGGTGCGACGCGCCACGGGCGCTCGGCGGATCCGCGATCGGGAGTGACCTCCCTTCGTCCGGACATGGGTGGAGGTGGTGGCGACCGGCTATCCGGTCCCCACCACCTCCACTCGCGAAGGGGGGATCAGGCCGTGACGATGACCCGGACCTCGACGGTCTCCGGCAGGTCGCGCAGGCGCTGCTCGGTGTCGGCGGGCAGGTTGCTCGCGAGGTCGGTGACGGCGTAGCCGTACTCGCCCTTGGTGCTCAGCTGCTGGCTGTCGATGTTGACGTCGCCCTCGGACAGGATCGTGTTGACCCGGGCGAGGACGCCGGGGACGTTCTTGTGCAGGTGGAGGATGCGGGTGCTGCCGGCGGCGACCGGAGCGGCGACGGCGGGGACGTTGACCGACATCGAGGTCGCACCGGTGTCGGCCCAGTCGCGCAGCTTGCCGGCGACGTAGCGACCGATGTCGTACTGCGCCTCCTCGGTGGAGCCGCCGACGTGCGGGGTGAGGATGACGTTGGGGATGCCCTGCAGGCAGTTCTCGAAGGGGTCGCCCGCCTTCTTGGGCTCGCTCGGGAAGACGTCGACGGCCGCGCCGGCGATGTGCCCGGAGACGAGGTTGTCGCGCAGGGCCTCGAGGTCGACGACGAAGCCGCGGGAGAGGTTGAGGAAGAGGCTGCGCGGGCGCATCTTCGCGAACTGCTCGGCGCCGAAGGTGCCGGCATTGCCCGCGCGACCATCGACGTGGAGCGTGATCGTCTCGCAGGTCTCGAGCAGCTCGTCGAGGCTGTCGCACTTCTTGGCGTTGCCGAGCGGCAGCTTGTCCTCGAGGTCGTAGAAGGAGACGTGCATGCCGAAGGCCTCGGCGACGACGGACAGCTGGGCGCCGATGTTGCCGTAGCCGACGATGCCGAGGGTGCGGCCGCGGACCTCGTGGGCTCCCTTCGCCGACTTGTCCCAGACGCCGGCGTGGAGCGCGGCATTCTTGTCCGTCAGGTGGCGGGCGAGCGAGATGATCTCGCCGAGGGCCAGCTCGACGACGCTGCGCGTGTTGGAGAAGGGGGCGTTGAAGACGACCGTGCCGGCCTGTGCGGCCGCGTCGAGGTCGATCTGGTTGGTGCCGATGCAGAAGGCGCCGACGGCCTTGAGCTCCGGGCGGGCCGCGATGACGGCCTGGGTGACCTTGGTCTTCGAGCGGATGCCGAGCAGGTCAACCCCTCGAGGGCGGAGATCAGCTCGGCCTCGTCGAGGGCCCCGGAGCGGGTCTCGACCTCGAAGCCGGCGTCGACGAGCGCGTCGCGGGCGACGTCATGGATGTTTTCGAGCAGCAGCACCTTCACGCGTGCAGGGTATGCCCGGGCCCGGTGCGGCCGGGCAGGCGCCCGCGATGCGAACCACAGGGCGGAACGAAGACCCCACGGGGACAGGGCCGCTGGCTAGGGTGTGGGCCATGCGTCTCCTCGGTGTCCTTGGCGGAATGGGTTGGTCGGCGACGGCGGAGTACTACCGCCGTCTCAACGAAGGGATCGACGCGCGCCTGGGCGGCTTGCACAGCGCCCGCGTCCTCGTCCACAGCCTCGACTTCCAGCCGGTCGACGATGCCGAGAACGCGGGTGACTGGGACGAGATGGCACGGCTGCTCGTCGAGGGCGCCCGCAGCCTGCAGGCCGGGGGAGCGGAGGGCATCATCCTCGCCGCCAACACGATGCACGTCGTGGCGGACCAGGTCGCCGAGGCCGTCGACGTCCCCTTCCTCCACATCGCCGAGGCGACGGCCCGCCGGGTCGAGGCCTCCCGCCAGCGCAAGGTCGGCCTGCTCGCGACCCTGACGACGATGTCCGGCGACTTCTACACCACGCCCTTCACCCAGCGCGGCATCGAGGTGATCCTGCCCGAGGAGGCCGAGCGGCCCGAGGTCGACCGGATCATCTACGAGGAGCTCGTGCACGGGGTCATCAAGGACTCCTCGCGCCGGGCGCTGCGCACGGTTCTGCAGGGGATGACCGACCGCGGCGCCGAGTGCGTCGTGCTCGCCGGCACCGAGCTCGGCCTCCTGCTCGAGGAGGACGACTGCCCCGTGCCGCTGCACGACACGACGGCGATCCACGTCGACCAGGCGCTCGACTGGATGCTCACCGAGGGCTGACGCCTCGCACCCGGTCCCTGAGGAAGGTTGCGCAGCAACCGCCTCGAAGGGCTACCAGGGGACGTCGATCTCGGCCTCTCCGGTGACGACCTCGACCTGCTGACCGGCGAAGCCCACGACGCTGCCCGCCCGGATCTGCGCGCCACGACGGGTCTCGACCTGACCGTCGACGCTCACCTCACCGGCAGCGATGACCTCACGGGCCATGACGCCGTCCTCCACGAGCCCGGCGAGCTTGAGCAGCTGGCCGAGGCGGATGGACTCGTCGCGGATGTGGACGGCTTCGGGGGAGGTCACCCCGCCAGCCTAGGACGCGAAGGGGGCGCGCTCCGCCCCCTTCGTCGGGACGTGGCTCAGCCGGCGATGCCGGCGGCGGCGATGTCTCGCTCGGTGAGCGCGACCTGGCGCTCGTCCTCGGTCATGCCACCCCAGACGCCGAAGGGCTCGCGGATGGCCAGGGCGTGCTCGCGGCACGCAGCCATGACGGGGCAGCTCGCGCAGATCTCCTTCGCGGCGGCGTCGCGCAGGCGGCGGGCCGCGCCGCGCTCGCCGTCCGGGTGGTAGAAGGACTCGCTGCCCGTCTCGCGGCACGCGCCCTCGAACTGCCACTCCCAGTGGTCCGCGACCGGACCTGGCACCTTGTCTGCGTGCGCCATGTCTACCTCCGTGCTCAGGTGCTGCCGAGGAGGCCTGCACCCCCGTCTCTTCTCAGCCAACCTAAGAAGATCGGCGCAAACAGAGGTCGACGAAAAGGTATGGGTTCACCCTAGGAATCAGCCATTTGGTCAGCAATTGGTCAGGTCCGGGAGCGCCTCGGGGGTGGCTTAGGATAGGGAGATGGATTTCGGTGACCCGACCGCCCGTGACCACACCGGGGGCGCGGCTCCCGACCCTTTCGCCAAGCTCGGCCTGACCTATGACGACGTCCTGCTGCTGCCCGGCTACAGCGAGCTGGCGCCCGGCGACCTCGACACGACGAGCCGCCTGACCCGCGAGATCAGCATCAGGACGCCGCTCATCTCGGCGGCGATGGACACCGTCACCGAGTCGCGCATGGCGATCGCCATGGCTCGTCAGGGTGGCATCGGCGTCCTCCACCGCAACCTGTCGATCGAGGACCAGGCCTACCAGGTCGACCTCGTCAAGCGGACCCAGACGGGCATGATCACCAACCCCGTCGTCATCGGCCCCGACGCGACCCTCGACGACCTCGACCAGCGCTGCGGCGAGTACCGCGTCTCCGGCCTGCCGGTCGTCGACGACGCGGGGGTGCTCATCGGCATCATCACCAACCGCGACCTGCGCTTCACGCCGGTCGCCGAGTGGGCCACGACGCTCGTGCGCGACGTCATGACCCCCATGCCGCTGATCACCGCGCCGGTCGGCATCTCCCAGGAGGACGCGACCCTCCTGCTGCGCCAGCACAAGCGCGAGCGGCTGCCGATCGTCGACGACGCCGGCCGTCTCGCCGGCCTCATCACGGTCAAGGACTTCGTCAAGAGCGAGCAGTTCCCCAATGCGAGCAAGGACGCGCAGGGCCGCCTGCTCGTCGGCGCGGCCATCGGCTACTTCGGTGACGCCTGGGAGCGCGCGACCACGCTCATCGACGCCGGCGTCGACGTCCTCGTCGCCGACACCGCGCACGGCCACGTCAAGCTGCTGCTCGAGATGGTCGCGCGGCTCAAGAGCGACCCCGCGACCCGGCACGTGCAGGTCATCGGCGGCAACGTCGCCACCCGCGAGGGCGCCCAGGCCTTCATAGCCGGCGCGACGGGATCAAGGTCGGGCGTCGGGCCGGGCTCCATCTGCACCACGCGCATCGTCACCGGTGTCGGCGCCCCGCAGATCACCGCGGTCCACGACGCCTCCCTCGCCGCGAAGCCGGCCGGGATCCCGGTCATCGCCGACGGCGGCCTGCAGTACTCCGGTGACATCGCCAAGGCGATCGTCGCCGGTGCCGACACCGTCATGGTCGGCTCGCTCCTCGCCGGCTGCGAGGAGAGCCCGGGCGAGCTGATCTTCGTCAACGGCAAGCAGTTCAAGGCCTACCGCGGCATGGGCAGCCTCGGCGCGATGAGCAGCCGCGGCAAGAAGTCCTTCAGCAAGGACCGCTACTTTCAGGCCGAGGTCACGAGCGACGACCAGCTCGTGCCCGAGGGCATCGAGGGCCGGGTCGCTTACCGCGGCACACTCGCCCAGGTCGCGCACCAGATGGTCGGCGGCCTGCGGCAGTCGATGTTCTACGTCGGCGCCGGCACCATTCCCGAGCTGCAGGCGAAGGGGAAGTTCGTCCGGATCACCTCCGCCTCCCTCAAGGAGAGCCACCCGCACGACATCCAGGGCATCGTCGAGGCGCCCAACTACAGCGCCCACTGACCGTGACCACCTCCGGGCAGGCGGGGTCCGGCGCTCCCGGACCGCGCCGTCGTGGCCCCGCCCCGGGCAGCCTCCCCTGGTGGCTGATGCAGGTCGTCGGGCTGGCGATGGCCATGGGCCTGATGCTCGTGCTCGCCGTCGCCCTGATGATGCTCACCCGCATGCTCGTCGAGGGCGAGACCGAGCCGGACGCGCACCTGCCGACCCTGCTCGTGTGGTGGGTGCTGTGCGGAGGCTGGCTCCTGTGGCACCTCGTCCGCGGGTCGTGGCGCGAGCTCAGGGCCGAGGAGGTCCACGTCGACCTCGCGGGCAACGAGCTCACGGTCGACCGCTGGTCGCCGCCGCACGAGCGGGAGCGCTTCGCCGAACGGGTCGCGGCCGACGAGCGGGCCCGGGAGCGCGTGGAGGCCCAGCAGGCGAAGTCCCCGGAGCTGCCCCGGCCCCGGCCCGAGCCGACCGACGACGAGCTGCGGGCTGCGGCCGCCCGTCGTCGCGAGGTCGGTCCCGGTCTGCCGGCATCGGTGCGCGCGGGCCGGTGGGCGGTCCCCCTTCGTCGGCTGCGGCTGGTCGCGGCGATCTGCCTCTACGGCTGGTTGCCGGCGATCGTCGTCGGCGCCCTCGTCTCGCCGCTGGTGGGCCGAGTCGTCGCCCGGGAGTGGGCGCTGCTGCCCTTCGTCCTGCTGCCGCTCGGCTGGCTGCTCATGTGGACGCACCACCTGCTCCGGCACCGGTGGCTGCGCACCCGCGAGAGCCGCAGCGACCTCGCCGGGCTCCACCTCGTCACGGCCTTCGTGCTCGTCGTGGTCTTCGTCCTCCTGGCCTTCACGGGTCTCGTCATGCGCGACGAAGCGCTCGGGGTCACCCTCATCAGCATCCCGCTCGCTGCCCTGTGCATCTGGGTCATCCGACACGAGGCGCGGCACCACATCTCCGACGGCTCGGACGACGACGGTCCGACCCCGGACGTCGACCTGACCTTCGTCACCTCCGACTGAGCGTCTCGCGATAGCCCGGCAGGGCAGCCCCGCCGGCATCCGTGTGGTCGACCGAGGCCGCGGCGAGCACCGCGCGGGCGATGGCCCGGCTCACGCAGTCGGCTGCCGCGGTCTGCAGCTCCACGACGTCGAAGGGGGTCGGCGTCACCTCGCCGGGGGTCGACAGCGCGAAGACCGTGTCGCCGTCGAAGGCCGTGTGCACGGGCGAGAGTGCCCGGGCGAAGCCGTCGTGGGCGACGCCGGCGAGCTTCGAGCAGCCGGCCTTGTCGAGGCCGGGTCCGTCGGTCGCGACGACCGCGAGCGTCGTCGCCGGTCCCTGCGCGCAGCGCCTGCGCCTCGGTCGCCTGGCGCTCCCAGTGGGCTTGCACCGCAACGGGATCCGGCTCGGGCAGGTCGACCTCGCCCGGGACGAGCAGGCGCGTCGGCGAGCAGCCGACCGTCGGGGGAGAGGGGCGAGCCGACGGCGTTGACCGCGACCAGCGCGCCCACCGTCGCGCCCGACGACAGG
>NZ_JBNFOF010000070.1:0-14306 GCF_057364645.1 Janibacter sp. CFPM2_SD2 | reverse complement strand
CTACGACAACGTCGCCCGGCACGCCGGTGACGGGGCGCGGGCCTGGGTGCTGCTCGACGCCGACGAGACCGGCCTCGAGGTCGTCGTCCGCGACAACGGTGTCGGCATGCCCGTCGACCGGCTCGTCCGGGCCGCGGACGAGGGGCGCCTCGGCGCGAGCAGCTCGATCCGGGGACGGATGCTCGACCTCGGCGGCGACGCGAGCTGGCGCTCGCCGTCCACCGGCGGCACGACGGTGACCCTCACCGTGCCGACCACGCACATGGCAGGCTCCTCCTCATGACCGAGCCCGGCGCCCTCCTCACCGTCCTCGTCGCCGACGACCACCCGCTGTGGCGCGATGCCCTCGTGCGAGACCTCGAGGAGGCGGGCTTCGACGTCGTCGGCACCGCCGCCGACGGGCCCTCGGCGGTGCGCCGCACGCGCGCGACGACCCCCGACGTGCTCGTCCTCGACCTCAACCTGCCGGAGCTGCGCGGCGACGAAGTGTGCACGGCGATCAGCGACCTCGCGACCAAGGTGCTCATCCTCTCGGCGAGCGGCGAGGAGCACGACGTGCTCGCGGCGGTCAAGGCCGGCGCGAGCGGCTATCTCGTCAAGTCCGCCTCGCCGCAGGAGATCCGCGACGCGGTCACGGCGACCGGGGCGGGGGACGCAGTCTTCACCCCGGGCCTCGCGGGTCTGGTGCTCGGCGAGTTCCGCGAGATGCGCACCCGCGCCCGCAGCGCGCCCGAGCCGGAGGCGAGCAGCTCGCCGGTGCCCGAGCTCACCGAGCGCGAGACCGAGATCCTGCGCTACGTCGCGATGGGCATGACGGCCAAGGAGATCGCGGCCGACCTCGTCATCTCGCACCGGACGGTGCAGAACCACGTGCAGAACATCCTCGGCAAGCTCCACCTGCACAACCGCGTGGAGCTGACCCGCTTCGCGATCAGCCGGGGTCTCGACCAGCCGGAGTGACCTCCCTTCGTCCTGCAGGTGGACGGGTCGCCGGTGCGGTGGCGGCTCGACCTATCCTTGGGTGGTGACCACCGCAGTGCCCACCTCCACGTCCGCCGCTGACGCCATCGCCAGCGACCTGCCCGCTGCCCAGCAGCCGAGCTGGCCCGACCGGGGCGCTCTCGACGACGTCGTGGCGACCCTCGGGAGCTATCCTCCGCTCGTCTTCGCGGGGGAGTGCGACGACCTGCGCGACCGGGTGGCCAAGGCCGCGGTCGGTGAGGCCTTCGTGCTCCAGGGCGGCGACTGCGCCGAGACCTTCGTCCACGCGACCGCCGACAACATCCGCGACCGGATCAAGACGATCCTGCAGATGGCCGCCGTGCTCACCTACGGCGCCGGCATGCCGGTCGTCAAGATGGGCCGCATGGCGGGGCAGTTCGCCAAGCCGCGGAGCAAGGACACCGAGACCCGCGACGGCGTGACCCTGCCCGCCTACCGCGGCGACATGGTCAACGACTTCGCCTTCACGCCCGAGTCCCGCGAGCCCGACCCCGAGCGGCTGCTGCGCGGCTACCACACGAGCGCCGCGACGCTGAACCTCGTGCGGGCCTTCACGCAGGGCGGCTTCGCCGACCTGCGGCGCGTCCACGACTGGAACGTCGGCTTCGTCTCCAACGCCGCCAACCGGCGCTACGAGGGCCTGGCCCGCGAGATCGACAAGGCCATGCGCTTCATGGCCGCGTGCGACGTCGACTTCGACGCGATGAAGACGACCGAGTTCTGGTCGGCGCACGAGGCGCTGCTCCTGGACTACGAGCGCCCGATGACCCGCGTCGACTCGCGCACCGGCGACCTCTACGACACCTCGGGGCACTTCCTGTGGATCGGCGAGCGCACCCGGCAGATCGACCACGCGCACCTCGACTTCGTCAGCCGGATCCGCAACCCCATCGGGATGAAGGTCTCCGACAAGGCCGACCCGGACGAGCTGCTGCGCATCATCGACCTGCTCGACCCGCACCGCGAACCCGGCCGCCTGACCTTCATCACCCGGATGGGGGCGGGCAAGATCCGCGAGGCGATGCCGCGCATCGTCGAGCGGGTGCGTGACTCCGGCGCGATGGTCACCTGGATCTGCGACCCGATGCACGGCAACACCTTCGAGTCGGCGTCGGGCTTCAAGACGCGCGACTTCGAGGACGTCGTCGACGAGGTGCGCGGCTTCTTCGAGGTGCACCGCGCGCTCGGCACCGTCCCCGGTGGCCTGCACGTCGAGCTCACCGGCAACGACGTCACCGAGTGCCTCGGCGGCGCCGAGCGCATCCTCGACGAGGACCTCAACAAGCGCTACGAGAGCGTCTGCGACCCGCGGCTGAACCACCAGCAGAGCCTGGAGCTGGCCTTCCTCACCGCGGAGATGCTCAGCGAGGGCTGAGCCCTCTCGTTCGTCCTGCCGAAGACCGGGTCGCCCGTCGAAGGGTGGGGTCGACGCTGGGGAAAAGTCCGGACCGCCTGGTCTGCCTCTCACGGGGCGCAGGCAGTCCGGACTTTTTTTCCTTGATTCGCGTCGACCCCACCCTTCGTCGTGCTGGCGGCGGCGCCCCCCTTCGTCGTGCTGATGGTTGTGTGTTGAACCGGGAGTTCAGCGAGCCGGCGGCGCTCACCGGGCGCTTCCGGCACCCGGCGCTACCGGTTGACCACACAACCCAACCCGGGCGGGCTCTCCCCTTCGTCGTGGGCGGTCTCGTTGCGGGGCAAGGGGATCGGTGTCCCGGATGGCGAGACGCCCATCTCCTTCTCTTGCAGTAGGAGATGGATCTGCGTAGGTTCTTCATCAGGTCACGAGTTCCAGCGTCAAGCCCCGGCTTGCTGGGCGGCAACCCTCCACTCGCGGTGGGGTGCTCCGGGTGAGGACCTGGCTCCGGCCGTCGCGGCCGGAGCAAGCGCGAGGCACTCACCGGCCTCATGACAGGACGGACTCCCCATGAGCACCACCGCCCCGACCGCACCGCGGTCGCTGCGTCCGGCGCTGCGGCGCCACGTCGACCTCCTGCGGGTCGACAGCGCCCTCTGTCGCTGACCGGAACCCGCATTGCCCAACGGCAATGCGAACCCCTGGCCGACCTCAGGGCTCTCACGCCCACTCCCACTCCCACCACGGTGACGACCTCCCTTCGTCAGCCGTCGATCCGTCGTACCCACCTGCCCATCGAAAGGCATCCTCATGGCTGTCATCGCCACGATCTCCAGCTCACCCTCGACCACCTCCCGCACCGAAGCCGTGCTCGGCGACCTCGCCCAGCGGGTCCAGCGCGCCGGGCACGTCGTGCACCCCATCGTCCTGCGAGACCTGCCCGCAGAGCCGCTGCTGCGGGCCGACGCCGAGCACGACGACATCGCCCGGGCCGCCTGCGCCCTGCAGCGGGCCGACGCCGTGATCGTCTCGACCCCGGTCTACAAGGCGGCCTACAGCGGACTGCTCAAGGCCTTCCTCGACCTCCTGCCGCAGACCGGGCTCAAGGACAAGGTGGTCCTGCCGATCGCCACCGGCGGCAGTCCCGCGCACGTCCTCGCGGTGGACTACGCCCTGCGGCCGGTCCTGGCGAGCCTGGCGCCGAGTGCGATCACGCCGGGGTGGTTCGTCCTGGCCTCCGAGGTCACCCGGTACGACGACGGCGAGGTGAGCATCGCCGACTCCGCGGCGGGTCCGCTCGCCGAGGTCACCCGCGTCTTCCTCGATGCCGTCGCCGGCCGCTCGCTCGTCGCGGCCGCTGATGCGGCGCACCGCGGTGAGCTCTTCGCGCACTCGGTGGCGGTGGCCTGATGAGCCCGCTCACCTCCCGCCGCACCGTCCTGCTCGGCCTCGCCGGTATCGCCACGACCTCCACCCTCGCCGGCTGCGCCCTGCCGTCGAGCGATGCCGCCGGCACCGCGCCCGGGGGCAAGGTCACCTTCCGCTACCAGGGCAGCGCCAACAACGTCACCTTCCCCGAGCTCGCCGACGACCTCGGCTACTTCAGCAAGGTCACCCTCGAGTACGTCGGCGCCACGGTGAGCGGTCCGCAGGACATCCAGTCCGTCGCGACCGGCCAGACCGACGTGGGTGGCGCCTTCTCCGGGGCCGTCGTCAAGCTCGCCGGGGCCGGCTCGCCGATCACCGCGGTCATCAACTACTACGGCTCGGACGAGACCTCCTACCAGGGTCTCTACGTGCGCAAGGACAGCAGGATCCGTGGGCCGAAGGACCTCGTCGGCGCGAAGATCGCCGTCAACACCCTGGGTGCCCACGCCGAGGCCTTCGTCGAGACCTGGCTGACGAAGGCGGGGCTGAGCGCCGCCGAGATCGAGCAGGTGCAGCTCGTCGTCCTGCCGCCCAACGACACCGAGGAGGCGATCCGCCGCAAGCAGGTCGATGTCGGCGCCCTGGGCGGGATCCTGCAGGACCGGGCCAAGGCCCAGGACGACATCCGCGAGCTGATCCGCGACGTCGACGTCCTCGGACGCGAGCTCAACGGCGGTCAGTACGTCCTGCGCGACGACTTCATCGCCGAGCACCCGGACGCGGTCCGCGACTTCACGACGGGTGTCGCCAAGGCCATCGAGTGGGCCCGCCGGACACCGCGTGCGCAGGTCATCGCCCGCTTCGAGCGGATCATCGAGGGCCGCGACCGCAACGAGACGACGGACAACGTCCGCTTCTGGAAGAGCACCGGCGTCCCGGCGAAGGGGGGAGTCGTCACCGACCGTGATTTCACCCAGTGGGCCGCCTGGCTCGAGAGCACCGGGATCGTCGACCGGGCCGACCTCGACCCCTCGAGCCTCTACACCAACGAGTACAACGACCTCGCGAAGGGGGAGCAGAAGTGACCTCGAGCATCGAGCTGCACCACGTCACCAAGGAGTTCGTCGTCCGCCCGACGAAGGACCAGCCCCGCGCGAGCGTGCTGCGGGCCCTGGAGGACATCAGCCTCACCGTCCCGGCGGGGGAGTTCCTCACCCTCGTCGGCCCGAGCGGGTCCGGCAAGACGACCCTGCTCGACCTCCTCGGCGGGCTGAGCACCCCGACGAGCGGCCAGGTCCTCGTCGACGGCGAGGCCGTCACCGGACCCGGTCTAAACCGCGGGATCGTCTTCCAGCAGTACGCCCTCTTCCCCTGGCGCACGGCGCTGGCCAATGTCGCCTTCGGCCTCGAGCAGCTGCCGCTCAGCCGCCGGGAGCGCACCGAGCGAGCCCGTCACTACCTGGCGCTCGTCGGCCTCGAGGGCTTCGAGGAGCGGCTGCCGCACGAGCTCTCGGGCGGCATGAAGCAGCGGGTGGCGATCGCCCGCAGCCTCGCCTACGAGCCGGGGATCCTCCTCATGGACGAGCCCTTCGCCGCGCTCGACGCCCAGACCCGCGAGCAGCTCCAGGACGAGCTGCTGCGCATCTGGCGCACGACCGGGACGACGGCCGTCTTCATCACCCACGGCATCGAGGAGGCGGTCTACCTCGGCCAGCGCGTCGCGGTCCTCTCCTCGCGGCCCGGACGCCTCAAGGCGGTCGTCGACGTCGACCTCGGCGACCGCGAGGGCGCGACGGACCTGCGCTCCGACCCCGACTTCGTCTCCTACCGGCACCAGGTCTGGAGCCTGCTGCACGACGAGGTCGAGCGCGCCCGCCGCGCCGGCCACTCCAAGATCCAGCCCGACGGCACCGAGAAGGCGGCCTGAATGAGCACCGCGACCCTGTCCCAGCCCACCACGGCACCGGCGGAGGCGCCCCCTTCGTCCACCGTGACCGTCCCCGAGGTGCCGAGCCGCACCCAGCGGGTGGTCTCGGCCCTGCGCACCGGAGTGCGCCGCTCGGCGGCCGTCGTGCTCTTCCTCCTGCTGTGGGAGTTCGGCACGCAGTACCTGCTCGAGCCGACCCGCAAGGTCTTCCTGCCGCCGCTGCACGTCGTGCTCGGCGCGCTGTGGGACCTCGTGCGCACCGGTCAGCTGCAGGAGCACCTGCAGGCGAGCCTCACCCGATCGGTCGTCGGCTTCGGCCTGGCCGTCGTCGCCGGGGTCGTCCTCGGCATCGCCGTCGCCTGGTACGACGGGTTGCGCGAGGTGCTGACGCCGCTGCTCGAGCTCTTCCGCAACACCGCGGCCCTGGCCCTGCTGCCGGTCTTCACGCTGCTCCTGGGCATCGGTGAGCTGAGCAAGGTGTCGATCGTCGCCTTCGCGGCCTTCTTCCCCGTGCTGCTCAACACCGTTGCCGGTGTGCGCACCGTCGACCCGCTGCTCGTGCGGGCCGCGCGGACCCTCGGGCTGTCCAACCTGCAGCTCTTCGTCAAGGTCGTGCTCCCGTCGGCCGTGCCGACGATCTTCACCGGCATCCGGATGGCCGGCACCGCCTCGATCCTCGTGCTCATCGCCGCGGAGATGGTCGGTGCCAAGGCCGGCCTGGGCTACCTCATCGTCAACGCCCAGAGCAGCTTCCAGATCCCGCAGATGTACGCCGGGATCCTCACCGTCTCGGTCTTCGGCCTCGTCGTCAACATCGCGCTCGTGCGCCTGGAGCGTCACTTCTCGGCCTGGCGCACCACGCCCACCGGCAGCTGAACCCCCTTCGCCTGCAAAGGAATCCACTCACCATGACCACGCAACGCCAGCTCCACCTCAATGCCTTCATCATGCCCAACGGCCACCACGAGGCCGCCTGGCGGCATCCCTCGACCGACCCCGTGCGGGCGCGAACCCTGAAGCACTACGTCGACATCGCGCGCACCGCCGAGCGCGGTCGCCTCGACTCGGTCTTCCTCGCCGACGTCGTCGGCCTTCCCGACAACGTGCGGCACAACTCGCACTCGGGCTTCGAGCCGCTGACCCTGCTCTCCGCGCTCGCCGCGAGCACCGAGCACGTCGGGCTCATCGCGACGGCCTCGACGACCTACAACCACCCCTACACGCTGGCGCGGGCCTTCGCCTCGCTCGACCACCTGAGCGGCGGGCGTGCCGGGTGGAACATCGTCACCTCGGGCTCGACGGTCGAGGCGGGCAACTTCGGCATCGAGCGTCCCGACCACGACCGGCGCTACGCGCGGGCCGAGGAGTTCGTCCAGGTCGTCGCCGCGCTCTGGGACAGCTTCGGCGACGGCGCGATCGTCGCTGATGCGGCGGGCGGGACCTATGCCGACACCGACCGGATCTCGCCGATCGACCACCACGGCGAGTTCTTCGACGTGGCCGGCCCGCTCAACGTGCCGCGACCGGTCCAGGGCTACCCGCTGCTCGTCCAGGCCGGGTCGTCCGAGGCGGGCAAGGCCTATGCCGCGCAGTACGCCGAGGCGGTCTTCACCGCCCAGCAGACCCTGCAGGACGGCATCGACTTCTCCGACGACCTCAAGCGTCGACTGGCGCAGCACGGCCGGTCCCGCGACGAGCTGCTCGTGCTGCCCGGCATCAGCCCGATCATCGGGTCGACGCAGGAGGAGGCGCAGCGGCTCGAGGCCGAGATCAACGCCGGCATCGTCCCGGCCTACGGCCTGGCCCAGCTGAGCGCGATGCTCGACACCGAGCTGACCGAGGAGCACCTCGACGCGCCGCTGCCGCACGTCGAGCGCATCACCCAGGGCAACCAGAGCCGCTTCACCCTCGTCACCGAGATCGCCCGTCGCGAGGACCTGACGGTGCGCCAGCTCATCGAGCGACTCGCCGGCGGGCGGGGGCACCGCGTGCTCGCCGGCACGCCCGAGCAGATCGCCGACGACCTCGAGACGTGGTTCACCCAGGGGGCGGCCGACGGCTTCAACATCATGCCGCCGACCTACCCCCAGGGCCTCGAGGTCTTCGTCGACACCGTCGTGCCGATCCTGCAGGAGCGGGGCCTCTTCCGCCGCGAGTACACGGGCACGACCCTGCGCGAGCACTACGGTCTCGCCCGCCCGGCGGCCGGCCACATCAGCAGCACCCACCCCACCAGCACGTCCACCACGAAGGAGCACGCAGCATGAGCACCGCACCCATCCGCGACATCCGCAAGATCACCGGCCGGATCGGCGCCGAGGTCGTCGGCATCGACATCACCGCCCCGCTCGACGAGCCGACCCTGCGCTTCGTCCGCGAGGCCCTCGACGAGCACAAGGCGCTCGTCTTCAGGGGCGCGCCGCTCGACGGCGAGGGCCAGCAGCGCTTCGCCGCCCAGCTCGGCGAGCTGACGACGGCCCACCCGACGGTCGCCTCGGTCGAGGGCGCTCCGCGCGTCCTGCCGGTCGCCTCGGAGACCTTCGGCGGGTCCGCGGCCAACCACTGGCACACCGATGTCACCTTCGTCCAGGCGCCCCCGGCCTACACGACCCTGTCGAGCAAGGTCGTGCCGCCGCACGGCGGCGAGACCCTCATCTCCAACACGGCCGCGGCCTACCGCGACCTGCCCGAGCCGCTGCGGCGCCTGGCCGACGGCCTGTGGGCCGTGCACACCAACGACTACGACTACGCAACGCCGCCGGAGGAGCACGACGACGCGCTCAAGGAGCGCCGGGCCGAGTTCACCTCGCAGACCTTCGAGACCGAGCACCCGGTCGTGCGGGTCCACCCGCGCACGGGGGAGCGCGGCCTCTACCTCGGTGGCTTCGTCTCCCGCTTCGTCGGGCTGTCGAAGACCGAGAGCCGGGACATCCTGCGCCTGCTCCAGCGCTACATCACCCGCCCGGAGAATGTCGTCCGGGTCGTCTGGGAGCCCGACCAGCTCGTCATCTTCGACAACCAGATCACCCAGCACTACGCGCCGGACAACTACGACGGGCTGCCCCGCCGCCTCGAGCGGGTCACCGTCGCCGGTGAGGTCCCGGTCGGCATCGACGGCGAGCGCAGCCGCTCGATCACGGGTGACGCCTCGCACTACGCGCCGGCGGTCTGACCCCCGTCGTCAGACGACGAGGATTGTGACCGTCGAGCCCTTGGGGGCGGTGCCGCCGCTCGGGCGCGAGGCGCGCACCTCGTCGAGCGGCCCGCCGAGGAAGGTCTGGACCGAGACCTTGAAGCCCGCGGCCTCCAGCTTGCTCGTCGCCGCAGAGCGGCTCAGGCCCTCGACCGACGGCACGGCGACCATCTCCGGGCCCTTGGAGACGGTGATCGTCACCGTCTCACCGGGCAGGAGGGTGCCGCTGCTGGGAGACTGGCTGATCACCGAGCCCTTGGGCACGGTCGTCGAGTAGGCGTCGTCGGCGCGGGTGGCCTCGAGCCCGGCCTCCTCGATCGCGGTTGTCGCGGCCTCGGCGCCCTGCCCCGTCACCGTCGGCACGGCCACCGGCTCGGGGCCCTTGGAGACGACGAGGGAGACCTTGGTGTCGCGCTTGACCTCGGTGCCCGCGGCCGGCGAGGTCGAGACGATCTCGCCGGCCGGCACCTCGTCGTCGTAGGCCTCGGTCGTCGTGCCGAGCGCCAAGTGGCGGGAGCCGAGCGTGGTCCTGGCCTGCGCAGCGGTGCGGCCCGCCAGGTCGGGGACCTCGTAGCGCTCGGGACCCTTGGACACGACGACGGTGACGTCGGACCCCTTCGACAGCTCGGTGCCGACCGGCGGGTTGGACGTGATGACCTCGCCCTTGGGCACCTGCTCGTCGAAGGCCGTGGACTCGACGTAGGACAGGTCGCCGTCCTGCGTGACGCTGGCCTCGGCGTCGGCGCGGGAGAGGCCGGTGACGTCGGGGACGAGGACCGTGCTGCCGGGCCCCTCCTGCGTCCACCACCAGCCGCCGCCGACGGCGAGCGCGGCGACGAGCAGGAGTGCGGCAAGGGCTGCCGGCCACCGCTTCCGGGGCGAAGGGAGGTCCGCTGCGGTCGTCGAGGCACCGCCGTCGCCGGTCCGGATCGCCTGGGTCCGCTCGGGGCGCGGGTGCGCGACGGTCGCGGCCGCACCGCTGCCCACGCGCGGCGCCACCTCGTGACGTGCGGCCGCTGTCGTCGCCCTCGTCGGAGGGGGACGACCTGCGGCCGTCGGTCCAGCTCCTGGGCCGACAGGCCGGCGCGCACGCGCTGCAGGCTCGGCGAGGTAGGCGCCCGCGTCGCGCGGACGCTCGTCGGGGTCGCGGGCGGTGGCCAGCGCGACGAGGTCGTCGAGCTCCGACGGCAGGTCGGCCACCCGCTCCGACGGCAGCGGCACCGACCCGTGCACGTGCTGGAAGGCGACGTGGATCGGCGACTCGCCATCGACCGCGCGCCCGCCGGTGAGCAGCTCGAAGAGGATCAGACCGCACGCGTAGACGTCGCTGCGGGCATCGGCGATGCCGCGCTCGACCTGCTCGGGGGAGAGGTAGGCGACGGTGCCGAAGAGCACCCCGTCCTCGGCGGTCGTCGTCTGCGAGGTGACCGCCCGGGCCAGGCCGAAGTCGGCGACCTTGATGGCGCCCCGGTCGGGGATGAGGATGTTCTCGGGCTTGACGTCGCGATGGATGTAGCCGGCCTCGTGGGCCGCGGCCAGCCCGGTGAGCACCGGCTCGAGGACGTCGAGCGCGGCGCGGACGGTGAGCGCGCCCTCGGCGTCGACCACGGCGCGCGCGGTGCGGCCCTCGACGTACTCCATGGCGAGGAAGACCTGACCGCCGTCCTCGCCCTGGTCGAAGACGGGCACGACGTTGGGGTGGCTCAGCCGTGCGGCCGAGCGGGCCTCACGACGAAACCTGGAGACGAAGGTCTCGTCCGCCGCGAGGTCGGGACGCATGACCTTGAGCGCGACCTCGCGGTCGAGCCGGGTGTCGGTCGCGAGCAGCACCGTGGCCATCCCGCCGTCGGCGAGGTGCCGCAGCACGCGGTAGCGACCGTCGACGAGGTCGCCGACGAGCGGGTGCGTGGATGCGGTGGTCACGCCCAAAGTCTAGGTTCGCCCCCTTCGTCAGCCCGTCACATCCGCGTCCGGAGTGCCTTGACGTTGGCGACGTACTGCTTGGTGTCGGCGTACATGCCGTGGGACTCGACCGAGGCGAGGCCCTGGTAGTAGCCGGCGATGGCGTCGGAGGTCGTGTCGGCCTGCTGGGTCAGGACCTTGAGCAGGAGCACGCCCGCGGTGATGTTGTCGTCCGTGTCGAGCAGGTCGAGCTCACGGCCGGCCAGCTGCGAGGTCCACTCACCGGTGCTCGGGATGACCTGCATGGCGCCGACGGCATTGGCGACGGAGACCTGCCCCATGTCCCAGCCCGACTCCTGGTAGGAGATGGCCAGGGCGAGCGAGGGGTCGACGCCGTGCTGGCGGGCGATGCGAGTGATCTTGGCCCGGGTTTCGTCGCGGCTCGGCACACCGCGGGAGGCCAGGGTCGCGCGGTTGCGGTCGGCGGCGGAGACGATGTGGTCGGCGTAGGTGCGGCCGGCGAAGGTGTTCTTCGAGGTCTTCGCGGGGGTGGCCTTGCGCGGCGCGGAGCCGGTGACCTTGAGCTTGGTGCCCGGGTGGATGAAGTCGCTCGTGCTGATGTGGTTGAGCTTCGCCAGGCGGGTGACGCTCATGCTGCGGCGGGCGGCGATGCCGGAGAGGGTCTCGCCGGAGCGGACCGTGTGGGTCGACGTGGCGGCGGGGCGGGCCGTCGCCCGCTTGGCCGGCTTGGCCGCGACACCGGTGACGCGCAGCGTCTGCCCGGGGTGGATGAAGCCCTGGCCGAGGCCGTTGAGGCTGCGCAGCCGGTCGACGCTCATCCGGTGGCGGGCGGCGATGCCGGAGAGGGTGTCGCCGCTGCGGACGGTGTAGCCGCGGGTGGAGCCGGAGCGGGCCGGCTTGCGCACGGTGGACGAAGGGGAGGACGCGCCGGAGCGGCCCGGCACCGTCAGGCGCTGGCCCGGGTGGATGAAGTCGCTGGCGGCCAGGCCGTTGCGGGAGAGCAGGGCGCCGGGGGAGACGTGGTAGCGGGCGGCGATGTCGTAGACCGTCTCGCCGGAGCGGACGGTGTGGTGGCGGCCGCCGGCCGAGGAGGTGACGTGCGTGGTGGTCTCGGCGGTCAGGTCGACGGTCGGGGCCACGGGCGTGGCCGGCACGGGGACGATGAGCGGAAGGACCAAGGGGGACTCCGATGTTCGGGGCGCAGGGGACGCCCGGTGGGCAGCGGGGTGAGGTGCTGTGCCGAGACGCATGTTGTGCATGTGACTCGTGTGGCGTATGTGGTTTCGCTGTCGACGGTACCGAAGATCCGTGCCCGAGGCGGGATGAACGGCGCGGCGGGCCCCCTTCGTCGCTCGTGGGCGGGCCGGCTGACACACTGGCGGGCGTGGACGAGACCCCTGCCGTGACCCCTGCACCGACCCCCGACGAGACGCAGTGGCTGACCCTGCCGGACGTCGCCGAGCGCCTCGGGGTGCGGCTGGGCGACGTGCGCCGCATGCTCGAGGAGCGTCAGCTGGTGGCGGTGCGTCGCGGTGCGCGCAAGGTGCTGTCGGTGCCGGTCGACTTCCTCGGTGAGGATGGGCCGCTGCCGGAGCTCGCGGGGACCTTCACCGTCCTGTCGGACCATGCCTTCGCCGACGACGAGATCGTCGAGTGGATGTTTGCCCACGACGACACGCTGCCCGGAGGTCGACCCCGATCGCGGCGATCCGCGCCGGCTTCAAGACCGAGGTGCGCCGCCGGGCGATGGAGGAGGCCTAGGCCTCAGGTGGCGCGGGCCGTCGTCGCGTCGACGAGCTCGGCAAGCACCTCGCGGGCCTCGTCGGCGATGCCGGTGGCCCGCTCGAGCGCATCGCGTGCGACCTGTGCCCCCTCGGCGATGTCGCGCTCGACGGCGTCGAGCGCACCCGTGGCGACGATGAGCTCGCGGAAGGCCTTGACCTCGTCGGTGCCCAGGTCCGGCGCGCCGAGCCACTGGTCGACCCGGGTCGCGGTGACGTCGTCGCCACCGGCGAGGGTGTGCGCGATGAGGACGGTGCGCTTGCCCTCGCGCAGGTCGTCGCCGGCGGGCTTGCCGGTGACCTCCGGGTCGCCGAAGACGCCGAGCACGTCGTCGCGCAGCTGGAAGGCCTCGCCGAGCGCCAGGCCGTAGCGGGAGAGGGCGGCGAGGTCGTCGGCGCTCGCGCCGCCGGCGGTCGCACCGATGAGCAGGGGGTGCTCGATGGAGTACTTCGCGCTCTTGTAGCGGATGACCTTGCGGGCCCACTCGATGCGCTCATCGTCGGCGAGGTCGTGCCACGGGCGCATCGAGGTGACGATGTCGAGGAACTGCCCTCCCATGAGCTGGCCGCGCATCCGCTCGAAGACCGGACGGGCGGCGGCGAGGGCTGCGGTCGGCAGCCCGCTGTCGGCGTAGAGATCGTCGCACCAGCCGAGGCAGAGGTTGCCGGCGAGGATCGCGCCGGCGGTGCCGAAGCGCTCGGGGTCGCCGTGCCAGGCCCGCTCGGCGTGGGAGCGGGCGAGGGCGCGGTGCAGCGCCGGCTGGCCGCGTCGGGTCTCGCTGTCGTCCATGACGTCGTCGTGGATGAGCGCGGCGGCCTGGAAGAGCTCCATCGACGCCGCGAGGGTGATCGCCCCGTCGTCGTCGGGCTGCCCGGCGGCCCGCCAGCCCCAGTAGGCGAAGCCGGCGCGCAGCCGCTTGCCACCCTGCAGCAGGCTGCGAACGGGGGTGGTCAGGTCGACGACGTCGGGCCCGATCTCGGCGAGCTCGCCGCCCCAGCGGTCGAGCTCGGTGTCGATGCGGGCCTGGACGCGCGAGCGCAGGTCGGCGCGGTCCAGCGGGTGCGGCACGGGGGCTCCAGTGACGAAGGGGGCGGGGCGGGTGTCGGGTGGTCCGTGGTCGGATCACCGGGTCGCGACCAGCCTACGTCGGGCGGGGTGGCCGGGGTTGACGGGGTGTCGGCACCCCGGGCTACTGTTGTTCGAACAGGTGTTCGAGCAGAAGGAGTGGTCATGGTCAGGCTCGTCGAGGAGGCCATCGAGGTGCGGGTGGGCGACCCGCAGCCGGCGGGTGGCGCAGCCCCCGAGCAGTTCCTGTGGCGGGGGCGGCTCTACCGGGTGACGGAGGTCGTCGACCACTGGCAGGAGCGGCACGCGTGGTGGCGCTCGACCGGTGAGAGGGCGCTCGCGCAGGTCCCGCTCGCCCGTGAGGTGTGGCGGGTGAGCGCCCAGCGGGGCCGGGCGAGCAGCCCGGGCGTCTACGACCTCGGGGTCGACGGCGACGGCACGTCGGGCGGGGCCGGCTGGCTCCTCCTGCGGACCCAGGACTGAGGCGCGATGGCTGCCGTCCCCGTCCTGCACCCCGAGCGCCTCGACGCCGCGCTCGACCTGCTCGCCGCCGCCGGCGAGAGTCTCGCGACCGCGCACATGGCCCGCACCGTCGTCCGGGCGCAGCGCCGGCACCAAAGCTCGCCGTGATGCGGGCGGCCGCCGCGGTCCTCACCGTCCGCGGTCGGCCCGACCCGGTGGAACCGCCCGGG
>NZ_JBNFOF010000069.1:0-14312 GCF_057364645.1 Janibacter sp. CFPM2_SD2 | reverse complement strand
CCCGAGGCCGTCCGTGCCTTCGCCGACCAGCGCATGAGCCGCCCTGCCGAGGCCCGCTGCGCCGCACAGGTCGACGCCGGCGGGCGACGACCCCCGGGCCCGCACCGAGGCCCTGGTGTCCGCCCTTCGCGCCGAGGGCTACGCTGCCAGCGCCCGCACGGTCGGCGACGACGTCGTCGTCGGCCTCCAGCTGTGCCAGGGCCACTGCCCGGTCCAGCACGTCGCCGCGGAGTTCCCGGAGCTGTGCGAGGCCGAGACCGATGCCTTCAGCCGACTCCTCGGCGTCCACGTCCAGCGCCTGGCCACCCTGGCCCAGGGCGATCACGTCTGCACCACCTTCGTCCCCACCGCGGGGCGCGTCCCCACACAGAGAGGTCCACCCGATGAGCACCAACATCGAAGAGCTCAACCCCGGGCTCAAGGACATCGGCAAGTACGAGTTCGGCTGGGCCGATGCCGACACCGCCGGTGCCAGCGCCAAGCGGGGCCTCAACGAGGCCGTCGTCAGCGACATCTCCGAGCGCAAGGGCGAGCCGCAGTGGATGCGTGACCTGCGCCTGAAGTCGCTGCGTCTCTTCGACAAGAAGCCCATGCCGAGCTGGGGCAGCGACCTCACCGGCATCGACTTCCAGAACATCAAGTACTTCGTGAAGTCCACGGAGAAGCAGGCCGCGTCGTGGGACGACCTGCCCGAGGACATCAAGAACACCTACGACAAGCTCGGCATCCCCGAGGCGGAGAAGCAGCGCCTCGTCGCCGGCGTCGCCGCGCAGTACGAGTCGGAGGTCGTCTACCACCAGATCCGCGAGGACCTGGAGGAGAAGGGTGTCATCTTCGTCGACACCGACACCGGTCTGCGCGAGCACGAGGACCTCTTCCGCGAGTACTTCGGCACGGTCATCCCCGCCGGCGACAACAAGTTCGCCGCGCTCAACACGGCCGTGTGGTCGGGTGGCTCCTTCATCTACGTCCCGCCGGGTGTCCACGTCGACATCCCGCTGCAGGCCTACTTCCGGATCAACACCGAGAACATGGGCCAGTTCGAGCGGACGCTGATCATCGCCGACGAGGGCTCCTACGTGCACTACGTCGAGGGCTGCACCGCCCCGATCTACAAGACCGACTCGCTGCACAGCGCCGTCGTCGAGATCGTTGTGAAGAAGAACGCCCGCGTGCGCTACACGACGATCCAGAACTGGTCGAACAACGTCTACAACCTCGTCACCAAGCGCACGACGGTCGCCGAGGGCGGCACGATGGAGTGGGTCGACGGCAACATCGGCTCCAAGGTGACGATGAAGTACCCCGCGTGCTTCCTCCTCGGCGAGCACGCGAAGGGCGAGACCCTCTCGATCGCCTTCGCCGGCGAGGGCCAGCACCAGGACGCCGGCGCCAAGATGGTGCACGCCGCGCCCAACACCTCGAGCTCGATCATCAGCAAGTCCGTGGCCCGTGGTGGCGGTCGCACCTCCTACCGCGGCCTCGTGCAGGTCCTCGAGGGGGCGACCAACAGCAAGTCCAATGTCGTCTGCGACGCGCTGCTCGTCGACACGATCAGCCGCTCCGACACCTATCCCTACGTCGACGTCC
The DNA here is from genome assembly GCF_057364645.1 of Janibacter sp. CFPM2_SD2. NCBI lineage: Bacteria > Bacillati > Actinomycetota > Actinomycetes > Micrococcales > Intrasporangiaceae > Janibacter > Janibacter sp. CFPM2_SD2. The sequence goes on along the minus strand of NZ_JBNFOF010000069.1, from coordinate 12,722 downwards.
GCGAGGACGACGTGCAGATGGGTCACGAGGCGACCGTCTCCAAGGTCTCGGCCGACCAGCTCTTCTACCTCATGTCCCGCGGGCTGAGCGAGGAGGAGGCCATGGCGATGATCGTGCGCGGCTTCGTCGAGCCCATCGCGCGTGAGCTGCCGATGGAGTACGCCCTCGAGCTCAACCGCCTCATCGAACTCCAGATGGAAGGAGCCGTCGGCTGATGAGCCTTCTGGCTGACTCGGGCCCCAAGGCCCACACCCACTCCGCCGACACCCTGGTCCCGGACCAGTCCCGCGCCGAGCGCACCCGCTCGTGGTCGGTGGCCGACTTCGAGCTGCCGACCGGCCGCGAGGAGGACTGGCGCTTCACCCCCGTGGGTCGCCTCACCGACCTCCTGGCGGACGAAGGGGGGTCCGCCGAGCTCGGCGTGACCCACCACCTGCCCGAGGGCGTCACCCGGTCGGTCGTCCCGGCCGCCGGAGGCCCGTGCCCTCCGGCGTGCCGGCGCCCGGTGACCGTGCCGCGGCCGTCGCCGCCGGTGGCGGTGACGTGACGCTCATCGACATCCCCGCCGAGGCCGAGCTCACCGAGCCGGTCCGCATCTCGCTCGCCGGCACCGGCGGCGAGATCGTGCGGGCGCACCACGTCGTGCGGGTCGGGCGCTTCGCCCGCGGCACGATCGTCGTCGAGCACTCCGGCACCGCCGACTACACCGAGCTGCTTTCGGTGCTCGCCGGTGACGGCTCGCAGCTGACGATCGTCACCCTCCAGGACTGGGAGGACGACGCGCACCACCTCGGCCAGCACGACGTGGTCGTCGGCCGCGACGCGAGCGTGCGGCACATCGCCGTGACCATCGGCGGCGGCATCGTGCGCCTCAACACCAACGCGACCTACGCCGGTCCGGGTGGCTCCTTCGAGGGCCTGGGCGTCTACTTCGCCGACGCCGGCCAGCACCTCGAGCACCGGCTCTTCGTCGACCACGAGGCGCCGCACTGCTCGAGCAACGTCGAGTACAAGGGCGCGCTGCAGGGCGAGACGGCCCACACCGTGTGGGTCGGCGACGTGCTGATCCGCGCGGCCGCCGAGGGCACCGAGACCTACGAGCTCAACCGCAACCTCGTCCTCACCGACGGCGCGCGGGCCGACTCCGTGCCCAACCTCGAGATCGAGACCGGCGAGATCGTCGGCGCCGGGCACGCCTCGACGACCGGGCGCTTCGACGACCAGCAGCTCTTCTACCTGCAGGCTCGTGGCATCCCCGAGGACGAGGCCCGTCGCCTCGTCGTGCGCGGCTTCTTCAACAGCATCGTCGCGCGCATCGGTGACGCGGAGATCAGCGACCGGATCATGGCCGCGATCGACGTCGAGCTCGAGGGCGGTGCGGCATGAGTGCCGTCGCCGAGCCCGACTACATCCGCGTCTGCAGCCTCGACGAGCTGACCCCGGGTGAGGCGGCCAAGGCCGACATCGGTGGCCGCCTCGTGGCGATCGTGCGCACCGAGGACGGCACCGTCCACGCGGTCGACGACACCTGCACCCACGCCAACGTCTCGCTCTCAGAGGGCGAGGTCGACGGCTGCGCCATCGAGTGCTGGCTGCACGGCTCGCGCTTCGACCTGCGCACCGGCGCCCCCAGCCACCTGCCGGCGACCGTGCCCGTCGCCGTCCACACCGTCCAGGTCACCGAGGCCGGCGACGTGCTCGTCGCCCTCGCCGACTGACCTTCCCCCTTCGACCGAAAGAACCGACATGGCAACGCTCCAGATCACCGACCTGCACGTCAGCGTCGAGACCGAAGACGGCCCCAAGGAGATCCTCAAGGGCGTCACCCTGACCATCCGGTCCGGCGAGACCCACGCGATCATGGGCCCCAACGGCTCCGGCAAGTCCACGCTCGCCTACTCGATCGCCGGCCACCCCAAGTACACGGTCACCTCCGGCGAGGTCACCCTCGACGGCGAGGACGTGCTGTCGATGTCCGTCGACGAGCGCGCTCGCGCCGGCCTCTTCCTCGCGATGCAGTACCCCGTCGAGGTCCCCGGTGTCACGGTGAGCAACTTCCTGCGCACCGCCAAGACCGCCATCGACGGCGAGGCCCCCAAGCTGCGCACCTGGGTCAAGGAGGTCCGCGGCACGATGGAGGAGCTGCGCATGGACTCCTCCTTCGCCGACCGCAATGTCAACGAGGGCTTCTCCGGTGGTGAGAAGAAGCGCCACGAGATCCTCCAGATGGAGCTGCTCAAGCCGAAGTTCGCCGTGCTCGACGAGACCGACTCCGGCCTCGACGTCGACGCGCTGCGCGTGGTCTCCGAGGGCGTCAACCGCGCCAAGGAGTCGACCGACGCCGGTGTCCTGCTCATCACGCACTACACGCGGATCCTGCGCTACATCAAGCCCGAGTTCGTCCACGTCTTCGTCGACGGCAAGATCGCCGAGGAGGGCGGCCCGGAGCTGGCCGACCAGCTCGAGGCCGAGGGCTACGACCGCTTCATCGCGACGGGGGAGCCCGCCACGACCGCAGGGGCCTGACGATGACCTCGCAGCTGATCCCCGAGGAGGAGCTGACCGCGATCCGCGGTCAATTCCCGATCCTCGAGCGCACCGTGCGCGGGGGCAAGCCGCTCGTCTACCTCGACTCCGGCGCGACCTCGCAGAAGCCGCTTGCCGTCCTCGACGCCGAGCGCGACTTCCTCGTCACCGCCAACTCCGCGCCGCACCGTGGTGCGCACGCGCTGTCCGAGGAGGCCACCGAGGCCTACGAGAGCGCCCGGGCCGACATCGCCGGGCTCATCGGCGCCCAGCCGCGCGAGGTGGTCTTCACCAAGAACGCGACCGAGGCGCTCAACCTCGCCGCCTATGCCTTCTCCAACGCCGAGGCGGGGTCCCCCCTTCGCCTCGGTGAGGGCGACGAGGTGCTCATCACCGAGGCCGAGCACCACGCCAACCTCATCCCGTGGCAGGAGCTGTGCCGACGCACCGGCGCGACCCTGCGCTGGATCGGCGTGACGACCGACGGCCGGCTCGACCTCGACCAGCTCGACGAGATGGTCACCGAGCGGACCAAGGTCGTGGCCTTCACGCACGCGTCCAACGTCCTCGGGGCCGTCACCGACGTCCCGCGGGTCGTCGCCGCCGCCCGCGCCGTCGGGGCCATCACGGTCCTCGACGCGTGCCAGTCGGTGCCGCACCTGCCCGTCGACGTCGCCGAGCTGGGTGTCGACCTGCTCGCCTTCTCCGGCCACAAGATGTACGGCCCGAGCGGCATCGGCGTGCTCTGGGGTCGCTACGACCTGCTCGAGCAGATGCCCGCCTTCCTCACCGGCGGCTCGATGATCGAGATCGTGCGCATGGAGGGCAGCACCTATGCGCCGCCGCCCACGCGCTTCGAGGCCGGCGTGCCGATGACCAGCCAGGCGATCGGCCTCGGCGCCGCCGTGCGCTGGATGCAGGACATCGGCGTAGAGCGCATCGCCGCGCACGAGCAGGCGCTCACCGCGCGGCTGCTCGACGCGCTCGCGCAGCGCCCGTGGGTGCGTCTCGTCGGCCCCGCCGACACCGACCACCGCGGCTCGGCCGTGTCCTTCGTCGTCGACGGGGTGCACGCCCACGACGTCGGCCAGGTCCTCGACGACCAGGGCGTCGCCGTGCGGGTCGGCCACCACTGCGCGTGGCCGCTGCACCGCGCCTTCGGCGTCGCGGCGACCACCCGCGCCTCGCTGGCGGTCTACAACACGCCGGCCGAGATCGACGCGCTCGTCGCGGCGCTCGACCGGGTGCCCGAGATCTTCGGCATCGATCGGGGGGCCGCCTGATGGACCTCTACCAGGAGCTCATCCTCGACCACTCCAAGCGCAAGGTCGGCCACGGCCTGCGCGAGGGGCACGTCGCCGAGGTGCACCACGTCAACCCGACCTGTGGCGACGAGGTGACGCTGCGCGTCCACCTCGACGGCACCGGCCCCGACGCCCACATCACCGACATCTCCTACGAGGCGATGGGCTGCTCGATCTCGATGGCGAGCACCTCGATCCTCGCCGAGGAGGTCACCGGTGAGGTGATCCACGACGCCATGGACGTCCACGCCGCGATGCGGCACATGCTGACCAGCCGTGGTCAGGACCCGGGCGACGAGGAGGTCATCGGCGACGGCGTCGCCCTGGCCGGTGTCGCCCAGTACCCGGCGCGCGTCAAGTGCGCGCTGCTCGGCTGGATGGCCCTCACCGACGCCCTGGCCCAGGCCGGCGTCGACGTCCCCAGCACGACCGAAGGAGAGTCCGCATGACCGCCCAGGCCCCGACCCCGAGCAATGTCGCCGATGTCGAGGAGGCCCTGCGCGACGTCGTCGACCCCGAGCTCGGCATCAACGTCGTCGACCTCGGCCTCGTCTACGGCATCACCGTCGACCCGCAGAACCACGCCGTCATCGACATGACCCTCACGTCCGCGGCCTGCCCGCTGACCGACGTCATCGAGGACCAGGTCGACGGTGCGCTGGCCGACATCGTCGCCGACGCCCGGATCAACTGGGTCTGGATGCCGCCGTGGGGCCCGGACAAGATCACCGACGACGGGCGCGAGCAGCTGCGCGCCCTCGGCTTCAACATCTGAGCGACCCCTGACGATGACCCGCACGGTCGAGGTCGGCCCCGAGCGGCTGAACCGGTGGGTCGAGGGCTTCGGTGCCCGGCACGACGGCGTCACGCGCGCCGACGAGCCGGGCACCGTCGTGCTCACCGGCGGTGACGGCGCCACGGCGACGGGGGAGCGCTTCGACCACGAGCGGATCGGGCTGGTCCTCGTGCGGCGCGGCGGGTACGCCGTGGGCCGTGACGAAGGGGGTGACCTCACCGCGCACACGTGCGGCACCGCCTACGTGCAGTCCCGGACGAAGAAGGGCGGCTGGAGCCAGCAGCGCTATGCCCGTCGGCGTGGCAACCAGGCCGACGGGGTGCTCGACAAGGTGCGGGAGATCTCCCTTCGTCATCTGGGGCCGGGTGCGGTCGACGCACTCGTCCTCGGTGGTGACCGGAGGATGGCCGAGCAGGTCCTCGACGACCCCCGTCTGGCGCACCTGCGGGACCTGCCGCGCCGGACACTGTGGGACCTGCCCGACCCACGGCTGGCGGTCCTGCGGGACGCCGCGCGCCGGGCTCGGGCGGTGCGGGTCGTGATCACACCGGAGCGGACCGACGGAGGAGCGCTCGACTAGAGTGCCCCGCGAACGCGCCGACGGCGGCCGCCGGGGGGGATCGGGGGGATCTCATGCTGCGTCGACCACTCGTCGCCCTCGTGGCGCTCGGCCTCTCGTGGACCGTGGTGAGTGCTCGGCGTCGCCGCCGATCCCGCGGCGCCGACGCCCGGACCGACGTCGACGAGCTCGACGCCTCCCCTGCCCGAGCCGTGGATGCGTCCCGGCGAGGTGGCTCCGCAGGCCTACCAGGGCACGCCGCAGACGCAGTCCCCGGTGGCGAGCGCCCTCCAGCGCCGATCCCTGGGGTCGGGGGTGCGGACCGCGGCGGTCGTCGCCGACTCGGCGTGGTCCTGGTACATGGACCGCGGTCCTCGGCACGCGCACCGCGACCTATCTCAGCTCGGTGCGCAACAACGGCGACATCCAGGTGACCAAGGTGGCCCGGGGGAGCGCCGAGCTGTCGCACACCGTCCTCGCCGCCCGCTTCCAGGCGGACGACCACAACGCGCCATCGCTCACCGAGCTGCCCGACGGGCGGATCGCGGCCTTCTGGACGGCGCACTCGAGCGTTCCCGCGCGCTACCGCATCACGAAGCGCCCGGGTGACCTGTCGAGCTTCGGTCCCACGCTCCGGCTCACCGGCTCGGGGCTGGAGTCGGCCCCCTCGACCTACACGACGATGCTGCAGGTGGAGGGCGCCGCCTACCGCTACCACCTCTTCACCCGACGCACGTCGGACAACGCGTGGGTGATGACGCGCAGCAAGGACCTCGCGTCGTGGACACCGGCCGTGCGCCTCTTCGCGCACGAGGGGCGGGAGGACCCGAAGTTCGTGACGGCGGGCGACGGCACCTTCCACATCGCGGTGTCCGACACGATGGCCTCGCCCGGTCAGCGCAGCTCGATGTACCACCTGACGCTGCGTGACGAGGTCTTCCGACAGAGCGACGGCACCCCGATCCGCACGCTGGCAGAGGTCGCGGGGAGCGCCGGTCAGGCCCCGCGACCCATCGACCCGCGCGAGGCGACCCTCGTCTACGACGGCCGCAGCGCCGACGGCCGGGCGCGCGTCTACGACATCGCCGTGTCGGGTGGGGTGCCCACCATCGTCCTGACGACGGGCGCCGAGGACGGCACGTGGACCTACAAGTGGTTCCGCCACCTCGCAGGCACGTGGACGATGCGCACCCTCGACCGTGCCGGCGGCGCGCAGCCGTCGGGGATCACCCTGCGTCACGACGACGCCGACCGCGTTTTCCTCTCCCGCGGGGAGGGAGACGTGGGCAGCCGCGAGCTCTACGAGTACCGCACGGGCGACGACGGGGCGTCCTGGCAGGCGCGTGCGGTCACGCACGGGTCGACCAAGGGCAACCGGACCCCGGCCGCCCCGTGGGGAGCGCAGGACGGGTCGGTGTCGACGGCATGGCTCGCCGGCCCGTACACCTCGTTCAGCTCGGGCCAGTGGGCGACGACGGTCTCCATCGAGACGACCGACCCGGCGCCCCTCGAGCTGCGCTCGACGTGGCCGATCGGGTGGTCGAAGGGCAAGGGGATCGACGGCCGGATCACCGCGGGTGTCGGCGGGGTCGGCGTCCCCGGCCAGCGCGCCTGGATCGTCGCCCGGCTGCCCGGTGGAGAGGAGCGCCGGAGGAACTCGGCCCTCACCGACGCCGACGGATCGGTGCACCTCGCGGTCAACCGCTACTACCCGAGGGGGACGCGGGTGCGGGTCGAGGTGCCGGCTGCCGGCGGATGGGGGCGGGCGAGCACCGCGTCGGTCGACACCGCCACGGACACGACGGCCATCGACCTGGACTCGACGTGGCTGCCCGGGTGGGACCGGGGCCTGGGCGTCGGCGCCTCGGTGACGCAGGTCCGGGACGGCGCGCCCCGGGTCGGCGCGAAGGTGTGGGTGCTGGCGCGCTTCCCCGGCGGGACCGAGCAGCGGCGCAACTCAGCGGTGACCGACACGCAGGGATCGGTGCACCTGGGGATCAACCGCTACTACCCGAAGGGGACGCGCATCCGACTGCAGGTGCCGGCGCAGAGCGGGTGGGGCTCGGCGACGAGCGAGAGTCACTGGACGGGCAGCTGAGCCCCGCTCAGATGTTGTTGGGGTCGCTGACCTCGAAGGTGTCGCAGGTGTTGACCGAGTCGGTCTTCATCCCGCGCAGGAGCCAGGCCTGACGCGCCTTCGCCGAGCCGTGCGTCCAGCTCTCGGGGTTGACACCGCCGCCCGACTTCTTCTGGATCTCGTCATCGCCGACGGACTTGGCAGCGCCCATGGCGTTCTTGATGTCCGACTCGCTGATGTCGGTGATGAGGACCTCGCCGTTGGCGTCCTTGGTCTCGGTCGCGTGCTTCATCCACATACCGGCGAAGCAGTCGGCCATGAGCTCGACGCGCACGGCGCCCGAGTCGGCGCCCTTCGGGTCCTGCTGCGCGCGGTCGAGGATGCCGTAGACGTTCTGGATGTGGTGGCCGTACTCGTGGGCGAGGACGTAGAGCTCGGCGAGCGTGCCGTCCTGGGCGCCGAGCTGCTGCTCCATGATGTCGAAGAAGTCGGTGTCGATGAAGATCTTCTCGTCGAGGGGGCAGTAGAAGGGCCCGACCTGGTTGCTCGCGGTGCCGCACTGGGACTGGGTCTGACCCGTGTAGACGACCGTCTGGGCCGGGCCGCGGAACTGCTGCCCGGCGTCGTCGAGGGCCTTGGCCAGGTCCGGCTGGTCGCTCCAGAAGTCCTGCAGGCTGTTCTCGCCGAGGACCATGAGGCAGCGGCGCTCCTTCTTCGCGTCGGCGCCCGTCTTGCAGTTGTCCTGCACCCAGGAGTCGCCGCCCGCTCCCGCCGTGTCCTGCGGAGCACCGCCACCGCCGCCCCCGGTCGGGTCGAAGCCGAGCAGGACCATGACGATGACGACGATGACGCCGACGATGCCGCCGCCACCCGCGATGACCGGGCCGCGGCCTCCGCCGCCTCCTCCACCACCCATGCGGGAGGTGTCGAGCGACGCGTTGTCGTTGATGCTCATCTGCTGGCCTCCATCGGGGGCAGGGTCTCGACCGATGCACGCGGATGCGGGAACCCCCGGATCCGCGACTTACACTAGCCGCCGACCGACCCTTCGTACGTGCAGGAGAACCACCCGTGATCACAGCCAGCGGCATCGAGCTGCGCGCCGGGTCCCGGATCCTCCTCGAGGACGCCAGCTTCCGTGTGGCGGCGGGCGACCGGGTCGGTCTCGTGGGACGCAACGGCGCCGGCAAGACCACCCTGACCAAGGTCCTGGCAGGGCAGGGTCAGCCGGCCGCCGGGAGCGTCACCTCGAGCGGCGGCATCGGCTACCTCCCGCAGGACCCGCGCACAGGTGACCTCACCGTCACCGCGCGTCAGCGCATCCTCTCCGCCCGCGGACTCGACCGCATCGTCACGGACCGCCGTACGGCCGAGCAGCGGATGGCGAGCGCTGACGCCGAGACGCAGGAGCGGGCGATGTCTCGCTTCGCGCGGCTGCAGGAGGAGTTCGAGGCCGCCGGCGGCTACGCCGCGGAGTCGGAGGCGGCGAGCATCGCCTCGGCGCTCGGGATCGACGAGGCCCGGCTCGACCAGACCCTCGAGACCCTCTCCGGTGGCCAGCGTCGTCGGGTGGAGCTTGCCCGGATCCTCTTCTCCGGCCACGAGACCCTGCTGCTCGACGAGCCGACCAACCACCTCGACGCCGACTCGATCACGTGGCTGCGCGACCACCTCAAGAGCTACAAGGGCGGGCTGATCATCATCAGCCACGACGTCGACCTGCTCGAGGTCGTCGTCAACCGCGTCTTCCACCTCGACGCCAACCGCTGCGAGATCGACCAGTACAACATGGGCTGGAAGAACTACCTCCAGCAGCGCGAGACGGACGAGCGCCGTCGCAAGCGCGAGCTGCAGAACGCGCAGAAGAAGGCCGGTGCCCTGCTCGACCAGGCCGAGAAGATGCGCGCCAAGGCCACCAAGGCCACCGCCGCCCAGCAGATGATCAAGCGCGCCGAGCGGATGCTCGCCGGCGTCGAGGGGGAGCGGACCCAGGACCGCGTGGCCAAGCTGCGCTTCCCCGACCCCGCGCCCTGCGGGCGGACCCCCCTTCGTGCCTCCGGCCTCTCCCGCTCCTACGGCAGCCTCGAGATCTTCACCGACGTCGACCTCGCGATCGACCGGGGGAGCAAGGTCGTCGTCCTCGGGCTCAACGGCGCCGGCAAGACGACGCTGCTGCGGATGCTCGCCGGGGTCGACGCACCGGACACCGGGCAGGTCGAGCCCGGGCACGGCCTCAAGCTCGGCTACTACGCGCAGGAGCACGAAAACCTCGACGTGGACCGATCGGTCCTGGCGAACATGAAGTCCGCGGCACCCGACCTGGGGGAGACCGAGGTGCGCAAGGTGCTCGGCTCCTTCCTCTTCACCGGTGACGACGTCGACAAGCCGGCCGGGGTGCTCTCCGGCGGCGAGAAGACGCGGCTGTCCCTCGCCCTGCTCGTCGTCTCCAGCGCCAACGTCCTGCTCCTCGACGAGCCGACCAACAACCTCGACCCGGCCAGCCGCGAGGAGATCCTCGGGGCGCTGTCGACCTTCAAGGGCGCGGTCGTCCTCGTCACCCACGACGAGGGGGCCGTCGATGCGCTGCAGCCGGAGCGGATCCTGCTGCTGCCCGACGGCGTGGAGGACTTCTACAGCGCCGACTACCGGGACCTCGTCACCCTCGCCTGACCACGCCGGCCCACCTCGCGCTCCATCAGGTGAGACGCATAACAGGCAGTTATGCAATCCATAAGGCCACTCGTAGGATGGCCGGGTGACTGTGACGACCCGCCCCACCCGCACGAAGTCCACCGGCGCCTGGGCCGACGGCGACCGGACCCCGCTGAACCACAACGAGGAGTTCAAGCAGGAGGACGACGCGCTCAACGTGCGTGCGCGAATCGAGGACGTCTACGCCCAGGGCGGCTTCGCCTCGATCTCGCCGGACGATCTGTCCGGTCGCTTCCGCTGGTGGGGGCTGTACACCCAGCGCAAGCAGGGGCTCGACGGCACGCACACCGGCGAGGACGGCCTCGACGACGAGTACTTCATGATGCGCGTGCGCAGCGACGGCGGCCGGATGAGCACCGAGCAGCTGCGCACCGTCGCGGGGATCAGCACCGAGTTCGCCCGGGACACCGCCGACGTCTCCGACCGGCAGAACATCCAGCTGCACTGGGTGCGCATCGAGGACGTGCCGGAGATCTGGCGCCGCCTCGAGTCGGTGGGGCTGTCGACGACGGAGGCCTGCGGCGACTGCCCGCGCACGATGCTCGGCTCGCCGGTCGCCGGCATCGACAAGGCCGAGATCATCGACGGCACCCCGGCCATGGACATCATCAAGCGCGAGCACATCGGCAGCCCCGAGTTCTCCAACCTGCCGCGCAAGTACAAGACGGCGATCTCCGGCTCGCCGGTGCTCGACATCGCCCACGAGATCAACGACATCTCCTTCGTCGGCGTCGAGCACCCCGAGCACGGTCCCGGCTTCGACGTGTGGGTCGGCGGCGGCCTGTCGGTCAAGCCGATCTTCGCCCAGCGTCTCGGCGTCTGGGTCCCGATCGAGGACGTCCCTGCCGTGTGGCACGGGGTCACCTCGATCTTCCGTGACCACGGCTACCGGCGCCTGCGCAACAAGGCCCGGCTGAAGTTCCTCATGGCCGACTGGGGCGCGGAGAAGTTCCGCCAGGTCCTCGAGGACGACTACCTCGGCCGCCGTCTCGTGGACGGTCCGGAGGCGGTCGCTCCGAAGGGGAGCCGCCGCGACCACGTCGGCATCCACGAGCAGGTCGACGGCCGGGTCTGGGTCGGCGCCGCGCCGATCGCCGGACGCATGACGGGGACCAAGCTGACCCGCCTCGCCGAACTGGCGGAGGCGGCCGGCTCGCAGCGGATCCGCTTCACCCCGCACCAGAAGATCCTCGTCCTCGACGTCGAGCCCGACCGGGCCGACGCGCTGGCCGCGGACCTCAAGGAGATCGACCTCGACGTCCACCCGAGCGAGTGGCGCCGCAACGTCCTCGCGTGCACGGGCCTCGAGTTCTGCAAGCTCGCCCTGACCGACACCAAGAACCGCGCCCGGTGGACCGTCGAGGAGCTCGAGAAGCGCCTGACCATCGACGTCCCCTTCAGCATCCACTTCAACGGCTGCCCCAACAGCTGCGCCCGCAGCCAGGTCGCCGACGTGGGCCTCAAGGGCATGCTCGACAAGCGCGAGGACGGCACCCACCAGGAGGTCTTCCAGGTCCACCTCGGTGGCGCCCTCGCGGAGGAGACCGCCCTGGCCCGCAAGACGCGTGCCCTCAAGGTGGCCGGCGACGACCTGCCCGACTACATCGAGCGCCTCGCCCGCACCTACCTCGCCCAGCGGGACGAAGGGGAGTCCTTCGCCCTGTGGGTGCGCCGCGCCGACGAGGACGACATCCGATGAGCACGCTCCTGGACACCGACCGCCTGCGCGAGCTCGCCCGTGAGGGGCAGGAGCGGTTCGACGCGCTCGAGGCGGAGCTCGGCGGTACCCACGAGGGCCGGGTCGAGATCGGCCGGCAGGCGCTGAAGTGGGCCCACGAGACCTTCGGCGAGGGGCTGACCGTCGCCAGCTCGATGGGTGACGAGGTGCTCGTCCACCTCGTCGGCACGACCCTCGAGGGCGCCGATGTCTTCTTCCTCGACACCGGCTACCACTTCGCCGAGACGCTCGGTACCCGCGACGCCTACGAGGCCATGCTGCCGATCAGCATCCGCACGATCTACCCGAAGCTCACCGTCGCCGAGCAGGACGCCGAGCACGGGCCGAAGCTGCACGACCGGGATCCCAACCTGTGCTGCGCGATGCGCAAGGTCGAGCCGCTCAACCGGGCGCTCGAGGACCACGACGCCTGGGTGACCGGCATGCGCCGCGAGGACGCGCCGACCCGCACCGACATCACCGTCGTCGGGTGGGACGAGCGTCGCGGCATGGTCAAGCTCAACCCCATCGCGGGCTGGACGCAGGACGACGTCGACCAGTACGCCGCAGAGCAGTCGGTCTTCCTCAACCCCCTTCGCCAGAGCGGCTACGCCTCGATCGGCTGCGCGCCCTGCACCCGCCCGGTCGCCGAGGGCGAGGACGCCCGCGCCGGACGCTGGTCGGGCACCGACAAGGTCGAGTGCGGCCTGCACACGTGAGCTCGTGACCACGATCCTGCTCGCGCACGGCTCGCCCGACGCGCGGCACGCGGCGACCCTGGAGCGGCTGCGCGCCCGGGTCGCCGGACCGCTCGACGAGGCGGGGCGCGGGAGCACCCACCTCGTCTACATCGAGCACGACCACCCGCGTCCTGACGAGCTCGGGCCCGGCATCGCCGACGAGGTCACGGTCGTACCGATGCTCATCACCCCGGCATTCCACGCGCGGGTCGACGTCCCGGCGGCCGTGCGGGCCTTCGGCGCCGGCGGTGCCCACGCCCGGGTCACGAGCGCCCTCGGTGGCCACCCGCT
>NZ_JBNFOF010000068.1:0-14545 GCF_057364645.1 Janibacter sp. CFPM2_SD2 | reverse complement strand
TGCCCCCCGACGTAGAGCCCGGCGCGCGCCCCTGGCTCGAGGGGGTGCAGCTCCTCGCGCAGGTAGGCCGTCGCGACCGACCGGCAGCCCGGCGAGCGCGAAGCCGTCGAGGAAGCGCAGCGCGAGCAGCGCCTCCCACGTCGCGCGAGCGCCGAGGCGAAGCCGATGACGACCGAGGCCCCGAGCGAGAGGTGGATCAGGCGGGTGCGGCCGACGACGTCGGAGAGCGGTCCGGCGACGAGCAGCCCCGCGCCGATGCCGAACATCGCGAGGGAGACGCTCAGGGTCGACGCCCCCGTCGAGACGCCGAAGTCACGCCGCAGGTCGGGCAGCAGCGCCTGCGTCGAGTACAGCAGGGTGAAGGTCGCCAGACCGGCGGCGAAGAGCGACCAGACGATCCGCCGGTAGCCGCTGCTGCCGGGCAGGTAGCCCTCGTGCGTCATGCCGGGCTCGGCTGCGCCGTCCGGTCGCGATGGGCGATCGCGGCGACGAGCAGGCCCTGCCCGACGACATAGGTGAGCATGACGAGCACGCTGTGCAGCGGCAGCTCGACGTCGGCGAAGGCACGCAGCGCGATGAGCGCGTCGGAGACGAGGAAGACGATCGCGCCAACCGTCGCGACCCGGTCGAGGCCGGTGGCGAGCACGGCCATCGTGACGATCGCCAGCCCGTAGACGACGACCGCGGGCAACATCGCCCCGGCCCCACCGCCCGTCACCGCGACGAGGACGACGAGCGCGAGGACATAGGGCGCGAGGAGCGCGGGTCGGGTGCGCACGATGCTGCGCCCGACGAAGGGGGCCAGTGCCGCCGCGTAGGCCAGCTGGGCCAGCAGGAAGCAGCCGAGCATGAGCCCGAAGCCTGCGGCGCTGCCCTCGGCCACGAAGCGCGGCAGGGTGTCGCCGAGCCACGACAGCAGCAGCGCGAGCAGCGTCAGGCGCACCAGCCGCGAGCGCGGCAGGCGGGTCGTCGTGAGCAGCAGCCACGCGAGCAGCGGCGTGAGCAGCACCTGGGTCAGGTCCGCGAGCACCCCTCCCGGCGCCACGCCCTGCGCGACCAGGTGGACGACGGTGACGACCACGAGGGCGACGAGCGCAGGCATGCCCCGAGCCTACGGGGGCAAGGCGAAGGGGGAGGTGTGGGCATATCGTCGGGGCATGAGCCTCCTCGACACCCCCATCGCCCGCCTCGACGGCACCGCCGGCACCCTGCGCGACCTCACCGGCGGCCGGCCGGCGCTGCTCGTCAACGTCGCGAGCAAGTGCGGCCTGACGCCGCAGTACACCGCGCTCGAGGCGCTGCAGGAGGAGTACGCCGCGCAGGGGTTCACCGTCGTCGGCCTGCCGTGCAACCAGTTCGGCGGCCAGGAGCCGGGCACGGCCGAGGAGATCGCCGACTTCTGCTCGGCGACCTACGGCGTGACCTTCCCGATGAGCGAGAAGGTCGAGGTCAACGGCCCCGGCCGCCACCCGGTCTACGCGGGTCTCGTCGACACGGCCGACGAGGCCGGCGAGAGCGGCGACATCCGGTGGAACTTCGAGAAGTTCGTCATCGACGCCGACGGCACGCCGGTCGCCCGATTCAGCCCGCAGGTCACGCCCGACGACGACCGGGTGCTGACCTCCCTTCGCTCCGTCCTCGCCTGAGTGGAGGCGACGGAACAACCCGCGGAGCGCATCGACGGCGGCGACCTGTCCTGCGCGCGGCTGCTCATCCTGCTGCGCGGGCGGGTCGCCGACCTGCCCGCCGGCAGTGTCGTGCACCTGAGCACGACCGACCCGGTGGCACCGATCGACCTGCCGGCGTGGTGCCGGATCACCGGCCACGACTACCTCGGCGTCGCCGAGCCCGGCCCGCCCCCGGTCTACGTCGTGCGGGTGGGGGCCAGCCCGGTCGAGACCCGACCAGACCGGCCCTGGCACCCGGCCTGACGCCGCCTCAGGAGAAGCGCCCGCTCGCCAGCAGCCGGTCCATGTTGCGCTCCGCGAGCGCCGTGATCGTGACGAAGGGGTTGACCCCGATCTTGCCGGGGACGAGCGACCCGTCCATGACGAAGAGGCCCGGCGAGCCCTTGAGCTCACCCGACAGGTCGGTCGCCTCGCCGAGGACGGCGCCGCCGAGCGGGTGGTAGCTGAAGTAGTCGGCGAAGGCCTTGCCGTCGTCGAAGAGGTCGTGACGGTAGACCGTGCCGTGCTCCCGGTTGAGGCGGTCCATCACGGCCCTCGCCGCGGCCACGCCCGGAGCGGCCTTGCTCTCGTCCCAGTCGAGGGTGAGCGCGCCGCGGCCGCTGTCCCAGGCGAAGGAGCCGCGGTTGGGGTTGTTGGTCACGGCGAGGTAGTTGGAGGTGAAGGTCTCGACGCCCAGGGGCAGCGGGGCGATCTCGGCGAAGACCGACGCCTCGGTGTCGTCCCACGCGTTGATGCCCATCGCCGGCATGCACGACTGCTGCGACCCGGTCGCGGTGAGCCCGAGGTAGCGGGCGACCATGAGGTTGCCGTTGGGCCCCCACCCGCGCCCCACGGCGCTCGGCAGCCCGTGCAGGCCACCGTGTGCGGCCGCGCGCAGCAGGATGCGAGAGGTGCCGACGCTGCCCGCGGCGAGGACGACCCGGTCGTAGGTGGCGCGTCGGGTCGAGACGACGTCACCGTCGAAGTTGATCGTGCGCAGCTCGAGCTCGTAGGCGCCCTCGGCGGTGCGGGTGAGGGCGGTGACCTCGGTCATGACGATCGGCGTGATCCGCCCGCTGGCCAGCGCGGTCCGCAGATAGGTCTTCGTCAGGTCGCGCTTGCCGTGGTTGTTGCCGAAGAGGATCTCCTGCGCGAGAGCGGACTTCGGTGCGTCGCCGGCGGCCTCGCGGGCCATGTGGTCCCAGTCGTAGACGCTCGGCACGAGCGTGGTGTCGAAGCCCGCGGCGCGCGCCTGGTCACGGGCGACCCGGCTGAACCCGTACCAGGGCGAGTCCAGCATCGTCGCCGTCGGCGGGGCGACGCCCAGCGCGGCATTGGCCCGGGGGAAGTAGGTCCGGTACATCTCCTCGGCGTCGACGTCGGGCAGCACCTGCTCGAAGAAGGACCGGCGCGGGGTCACGGCCATCGCGCCGTTGACGAGGGAGCCGCCGCCGAGGCCGCGCCCGACGTAGACCTTCATGTGGTCGAAGCGCTCGATCCCGAGCACGCCGGCACCGCGCTCGGTCGGGATCGAGGTCGGGACGCCGAGGATGGTGGAGAAGGGGAGCTCTACGTGGTCCTGGAACCACGTCGATCGGGCGCTCGGCGCCGTCATCGAGGTGAAGACCTTGCCGTTGACGGGCTCCACCGTGCGCCAGTCCATGCCCATCTCGATGAGGTCGGCGCTCTGGCCGGCCGCCGCGAGCCGCTGGGCGGCGACGGCGCCGCCGTAGCCGGAGCCGATGATCGCGATGCGCGGCCCCTCGCCGGTCGTGGTCGCGGCTCGTGCGGTCGGGGCGAGCGCCGGTCCGGCGACGGTGGCCCCACCGACGGCTGCGGCGAGGAGGGTGCGACGGCTGACTGACATGGATCTCCTTGTGCCCGAAGGGAACTCGCCGATCACTACCGGCGAGTAACCACAGGCTGGCACAGGACTCCGGGGCCGCAGGACGAGCGGCCCCGGACGAAGGGGGACGAGCTGGCCGGCGTCAGCCGCGCGCCTGCTCCCGGGCATTGGACGGACGGCCCCACGGCCCGGTGATGGCGAAGGTGCGCCCCGGGTCGCCCTGGATGTTGGCGAAGAGCGTCGTGCCGGCCGCGTCGAAGGTCGGGCCGGCCCACTCGCTGTCGTCGACGAGGTTGAGCGCGAGGCGGTAGGCCGTGCCCTGGTCGGTGACGCCGATGAGCTGCGAGGCGCCCTCGCCGTCCTCGGCGAGGACGAGCCCGCCGTGGGGCGAGACGGTGATGTTGTCCGGGCCGTCGACGCCGGCACCGTCCTCGTTGACCGCGAAGATCGTCGTCAGCGTGATCGTCTGCTTCGCCGGGTCGAAGAACCACACCTGGCCGTCGTGCTCGTGGAGCGAGCCGTCGTCGCTGCGGGCATAGCTCGAGACGACGTAGACGCCGTCGTCGCCCCACCACTGTCCCTCGAGCTTGCGCGCGCGGGTCACCTCGTCGTCGGCGAGCTGCTCACGGATCGGGGTCTCGCGGGCGTCGCGGTCGGGGACCTCGACCCAGCGCACGGTGTAGGTCGTGTTGGTCTTCGTCGCCTTGGACAGGTCGGTGACGTGGGTGCCGTTGCGCTCGAAGGCGACGAGCGCCTCGAGGGTGCCGACCTCGACGGCGCCGTCGGCGGCGAGCGCGTGGAGCGCGCCCTTGCCCTGGCGGTAGCCGGCGGGCGGGGTCCAGCGGTAGAAGAGTCCGTTGGGCTCGTCGGCGTCCTCGGTGAGGTAGATCCGGCCGGTCGCCTCCTCGACGACGGCGGCCTCGTGCTCGAAGCGCCCGAGGAACTTCAGCGGGATGTTGGCCTTGCCGATGTTGGCCGCCTGGCTGGTCGGGTCGACCTCGAAGACGTAGCCGTGGTCCTGCTCGAAGGTGTAGGTGACGCCGTCGTCCTCGTGGGTGCCGGCACGCTCGTCGGTCTCCTCGCAGGTCAGCCACGTGCCCCACGGGGTGATGCCGCCGGCGCAGTTGTCGACGGTGCCGGCCACGGAGGTGTAGTGCTCGACCACGGTGTTGTCGGCGTCGACGACGAGGGTGGAGGTTCCCCCCTTCGCCCCGCGGTCGTAGACCAGGCCGTCGACGTGCGGGACGGCGTCGTCGTCGGCGCCACCGATCTCGTGGTTGCAGACGATCGTCGAGCCGCCGCCGGCGCGGGCGAAGGCGCCCATCGCGTCCTGGCTGCCGGCCACGGCGTAGCCGCCGACCGTCGTCGTGCCGGACTCGGCGAGGACGGTGTAGCTGAAGCCCTCCGGCAGCGCGAGCAGCTCACCCGCGGGACGCAGCGGGCCGTAGCCGGCGGCCAGGCGGGTGGTCTGCGCGGCGCTGGCGTGCGAGGCGAAGGGGGGCGGAGCTGCCGGCGACGAGCAGGCCGAGGGCGCCGGCGGAGCCGCCGAGGAGGGTGCGGCGGTCGATGGGGGTGGGGGGTGGACATGCGGACTCCTGGGATCGGTCGAGGGGACGTCCGCAGTCCAGCAAGCAGGAGTTCGCCCTGGGCGACCCTGACGGGTCCCCCGGGCGAACGGTGGGTGAAACGTGGGCCGCGCTCAGGCGGCGAGCAGCTTGTCGAGCTGGCTGACGGCGGACTTCGAGCCCTCGACGACGCCCATGTCGAGCACCTTCTGCATGTCGTCGGCGGACTCCCACGTCGAGGTGTTGACCATGCGCGCGCCACCGTCGACGGCGACGAACTCGACGACCATCGTCGACGTGGGGGCGGAGTCGACGGGGTTGCCGTCGGCGTCGGCGAAGTAGTCGCGCAGCTCGAGCCGGCGGGGCTCCTCGACGGCGACGACGGTCCAGCCGCCGGGGAACTTCTCCCCTTCGGGGCTGGTCATGTGATAGCTCACGGTGCCGCCGGGGGTGAGGTCGTGCTCGGTCACGGTGGCCGGGTAGCCCTCGGGCCCCCACCACTGCTCGAGCTGGCGCGGGTCGGCCCACACCTGCCAGAGGCGCTCGACGCTGACGGGGAACTCGGTCGTCATGACGAGGGTGCGGGTGTCGAGGTCGGTGGTGACGTCGATGATGGGCATGGTGATCTCCTGGTGGGTGGGTCGTGCAGCGTGGGTCATGCGCTGGGGGTGGTGCTGTCGTTGGCCAGCAGGGCGTCGATCCCCGCGACCCGGCCGCGCCACACGGCCTCGAGCTCGGCGAGCAGGGCACCGACGGCACGCACGGCCTCGACGTCCCCGCTCGCCAGCGACTCTCGTCCGCTGCGGCGCTTGGTGATCAGCCCCGCCCGCTCGAGCACCGCGACATGCTTCTGCACGGCGGCGAAGCTCATCGGGTAGTCGGCGGCCAGGGCGGACACCGAGTGCTCCCCCGCCAGCACGCGACGCAGGATGTCCCGCCTCGTGCTGTCGGAGAGCGCGTGGAAGAAGGCGTCTGCCCTCTCCTCGTCCGTCGGTGCCATGGATCTAACGTACAACCATATGGTTGTACGTTGTCAACCCTGACGCGTCACACGTTTTCCGGGTGACCCGGAAAACTGCCGCTTCGCATGAGTTCCAAACCTTTGCGAAGCGGCAGTTTCTCGGGTCACCCGAGAATCAGCCGACGGTGGCCGCCCGCCGGTTGAGGTAGCGCTGCTCGGGGATGCTCTGGGTGCGACTGGCCGCGAGCAGGTATGCGGCACAGGCCTCTTCGCGTCGGCCGGCCATCTCGAGCAGGTGGGCGTGGACGGCGTGGACCCGGTGTCCGCGGGCCAGGGTCGGGTCGTCGAGCAGCGGGGCGAGGGCATTGAGCCCGGCCACCGCGCCCTCCGCCATCCCGACCGCCGCGGCCAGGTTGAGCGCGACGACCGGCGAGGGCGCGATCCGCAGCAGCATCCGGTAGAGCACGACGATCTGCAGCCAGTCCGTCTCCGCAGCCGTCGCCGCCTCGCCGTGGACCGCCGCGATCGCCGCCTGGAGCTGGAAGGGCCCGACCGCCCCACGCACCAAGGCCTCCTCGACGAGCCGCACGCCTCGGGCGATCGCCTCGTGGTCCCACAGCGAGCGGTCCTGGGCATCGAGCGGGACGAGGTCGCCGGCCGCGTCGACCCGAGCAGCCGCACGAGCGTGGTCGACGAGCAGCAGGGCGAGCAGGCCCGCGGTCTCGGGGTCGCGCGGCAGCGCCCGGTGGAGCCGCTCGGCCAGGCGCAGCGCCTCCCGCTGGAGGTCGACGTCGACGAGCGCGTCACCGGCAGCGGTCGTGTGCCCGGTGGTGAAGACGAGGTAGACGACGTGCCGCACCGCGTGCAGCCGCGCCGTCGCGTCCTCCTGCGTCGGCGGGGCGAAGGGAGCTCCGCTGCCCCTGATCGTCGACTTGGCCCGGCTGATCCGCTGCGCCATCGTCGCCTCGGGCACGAGGAAGCAGGCCGAGATCTGCGCGGTCGTCAGACCGGCGACGGCCCGCAGGGTCAGGGCCACCCGGGAGGCGTCGGACAGGTCGGGGTGAGCGCAGAGCATCGCCATCCGCAGGGTGTCGTCGTCGACCGGCGGCCCCTCGACGACGGCTCCGGGGTCGCCGACGCCGACCCCGCTCTCTTCGAGCAGCGGTGCGGCAGAGCGGGACTCGCCCTCCTCCCGGCGCTCACGGGCGTCCGCGGAGCGCCGGGGCGTCGATGAGCCGTCGGGAGGCGACGCGGACGAGCCAGGCCTTCGGGTCGTCGGGCCGACCGTCACGCGGCCACTGCTCCGCCGCGGCGAGCAGCGCCTCCTGGACCGCGTCCTCGCAGGCCCCGAAGTCGCCGCTGCGCCGCAGCAGCGCGGCGAGGACGTCGGCGGTGTGCTCCCGCCAGACGTCCTCGCCGGCGCTCACTGCTCCTCGCCGCCGGGCCACATCGTCGGCCGCACCTCGATCGTCTCGCCGGGGCCGGCGAAGGCCCGACCGAGCTCCTCGGCCCGCTCCCGGTCGGCGACGTCGACGAGGAAGAAGCCCGCGAACTGCTCCTTGGTCTCGGCATAGGGACCGTCGGTCGCGATCGGCTCGCCATCGGCCCAGCGGAAGAGCCGCGACGTCGCCGGGTCACCGAGGGCCTCCGCGGCGAGGAACTCGCCCGCCTCCTGCATCTCGGTGAGCAGCTGCTCGAAGTCACGCTCCATCTGCTCGCGCTGCTGGGCCGGCAGCGCCTGGTGCTCGGCGACGAAGTCTCCCGTGGGGTGGCCCCAGGGCTGGGGCGTGGAGTGGACGAGGATGACGAACTTCATGGTGGTGCCTCCTGCCGCCGGGGCGGCCTCGGGATGCGGCCTGCTGGCCATGACACCACGGACGTCGGAGCCGCGGGGCGCTTCTCGACATCCTCCACCCACCCCGCTCCCTGAGGAGCTTGCGCAGCAAGCGTCTCGAAGGGTGCCGGAAGGTTTTCGCTCACCTCGCCGTTCCCCCACCGATGACTGCCGACGCCGCCGCCCAGACCGCCCGCCTCATCGCCCTCGGGGTCCACGACCTCGCCGGCCTCACCGCCACCGCCTTCGCCGACCTCGTCCCCGACGCCCCGGAGGGCGACGGCGTGCTCGTGGTCTCCCCTTCGCTCGTGCCGGCGGCGGACCTCGCCCCGCTGCTGACGAAGGGGGACCAGCCCGGGTTCGTCGTGACCGACATGACCGACCTCGCCGACTTCGTACCGCTGCCCGACGAGGTCGTGCCCGATGCGCCGCTCTACTGGATCGCCGGCATCGAGCGCGGCGACGAGATGGCCAACTGGTCACCCGACGAGGCGCTGCCGGCGATCCGCGAGCGCCGCCGCCACCCGCTCACGGTCAGCGAGGGCATCAGCTGGCTGCTGCAGGAGCCGGAGCGGCTCGAGCGCAACCGGTGCTTCATGACGATCGCCTCCCGCAAGCCCAAGGCCAAGGGCCTGGACGCCCGCACCCCCGCCATCTGGATCAGCAACGGCACCGGACGCGACGGGCGCGACCGCAAGGGCGCCCCCAAGGTCGGCTGGTGCTGGGCGGGCAACCGGCACACCTGGCTGGGCTTCGCCTCGGCGGCCGCGCGCCACTGACGGCCCCGCGCCGCACTCACGGGCGTGCACAAAGGGTCGTCCTCGTGCATCTCGCGGCACTCATCTGCCCGTTGACGCCTCAGGACGACCTCTTGTGCACACGCCCTCAGTCGGCGTGGCGCGCCGCGTCGGCGACGATCGCGTCGTGCAGCCACTGCGCGGTGCCCGGCTCGATCTGCTCGTAGTGCTCGGTGAAGCGCGGGTCCGAGAGGTACATCTGCGCCAGGCAGACCTGGAACTCGTGCGAGCAGTCGTAGTAGCGCTCGATGCTCGCGCGGTGCCGCTCGGCGAGCACCGCAGCGGCGTCGCCGTCGACCGGCGTACCCGCACGCACCGCGGCCCCGAGGTCGGCCTCGAAGGTCTCCATCTCGACCTTGACCTCGGCCCACTGCTCCTTGGTCATCTGCTGCGTCCGGGCTTGCGACTGCGCCCACTTGTCGGTGTCGCCCCAGCGCTGCTGCGCCTCGGCCTGGTACTCCTCGTTGTAGCCGTCGCCGAAGAGCTCCTTGAGGTCCTCGGTCGTCGCGGGCTGGTTGTCCATCTCTGCCTCCAGTCGTCGGTCGATCGCTTCGACCAGGTCGGACATCTGCGCCAACCTGGCCGTGACCTCGTCGCGCTGCCGCCTCAGGTGGTCGATCACCTCGGCACCGTCGGCGTCGAGCAGCTCACCGATCTCCTCGAGGCTGAAGTCCAGCCTCCGGTAGACGACGATCGTGCTCAGCCGCTGCAGGTCCTCGCGGGTGTAGAGCCGGTAACCCGCCGGCGTGCGCTCGCTCGGGTGCAGCAGCCCGACCTCGTCGTAGTGGTGCAGCGTCCGCACCGTCACGCCGAAGGTCTCGGCCACCTGCCCCACCGTGAGCGCCTCCATGAGGCCAGTGTGCTGCGCGATCTCGGTCATGGCGACGACTGTGGTGCCTCACGTCGCGTGAGGGTCAAACCCGCCCTCCTTCGCGGGTCTCGAGGCTCGCAGGCGCGCACCTCGACCACCGTGGAGGGTGGGGCGATCCCCCCGTCGCCTCGGGGTGCCCGGCCCATGGTGGCGGGGCGCGCCGGTCCATAGCGTCGAAGACCATGACGACGCCCGCCCTCGCCCCCTTCGCGCCACCGACGCCACGCCGGTCCGGGCTGCACACCGCGCTGCTCTGGATCACCCGGCTGGTGATGCTGCCGCAGGCGATCGCCTTTGTGCTGCAACCGATCTCGATCGGCTCCTTCCTCCAGGGCACGTGGGCGGCGCTCGACGTGCACCTCGTCACCGGTGGGATCCTCGTGATCGTCACGTGGGTGACGGGGGTGTGCGGCCTGGCCCTCGGGGTCGTCGGTCGGCACTGGTGGCTCGTCGCCACCTCTCTCGCGCTCGGGTTCCTCACGACGGCGCAGGTGGCCCTCGGCTCGACCCGTGTCCTCGTCCTGCACGTCCCGCTCGGCGTCGCCCTCGTGGCCCTCGCCCTGTGGCTGGCGGTCTGGCCGTGGACCCGCGCGGCGAAGGGAGCCCCCCGGTGAGCCTGTCCCGTCGCCAGCTCTTCGGTCTCTCCGGCGGCATCGTCTCCGGCGTGGCCCTCGCCGCCTGCGGCCTCTCCCTCACCTCGCCCGGCGGGTCCACCGGGGCCCTCCTCACGAGCTCGGTCCCGCTGCCGCGCCCCTTCGGCACGGACCTGCCGCGGCTGACCCCCCTTCGTCCTGATCGTGACGGCCGGGCGCGAATCACGGTGCGACGCAAGGCCGTCGAGATCCTGCCCGGGCGCACGACGGAGATCGCCGGTTACGACGGCCTCTTCCCCGGACCCACCATCGAGGCGACGAAGGGGTCCCGCTGCACCTGACCGTGGCCAACGAGCTCGACGTCCCGGTCGTCAACCACCTGCACGGCGGCGTCGTGCCGCCGGAGCACGACGGCTACCCGACGGACTTCGTCCAGCCGCGCGCGTCTCGCGTCTACGACTACCCGCTCGACCAGCGCGCCGCGATGCTCTGGTACCACGACCACGCGATGGACCTCACGGGGCCGAATGTCTACGCCGGCATGGCCGGAGCCTTCGTGCTGCGCGACCCGGCCGAGGAGGATCTCGGGCTGCCGAGCGAGGAGCGCGAGCTGACCCTCGTCATCACCGACCGCAGCTTCGGCAACGACGCCGAGCTCGTCTACCCGGTGACCGACGGGGTCATCGATGCGCGCTACCACGGGGGCCTCCTCGGTGACGTCATGCTCGTCAACGGCGCCCCGTGGCCGCGGACCGACGTCGACGCCGCGCGCTATCGGTTGCGAATCCTCAACGCCTGCAATGCCCGTCGCCTCGAGCTGGCTCTCGACCCGGGCGGCGACCTCGTCCAGGTCGGCACCGACCTCGGCCTGATGACCCGGCCGCACCGGCGCTCGACCCTCACCCTCGCGCCGGCCGAGCGTGCCGACGTCGTCGTCGACTTCTCGGAGCACGAGGTCGGCTCGCAGGTGACCCTCGTCAACCGGCTCGACGGCGGCGCGATGGGTCAGGTGATGCGCTTCGACGTGGCACGCCGGGCTCGGGACGACTCGCACGTGCCCTCACGGCTGTCGAGCATCGAGCGGCTCGACCCGGCCGATGTCGTCGTGACGCGCGACTTCAAGCTCTCGCTCGGCGCGCGCGGCCAGGGACACGGGTCGCACGGATCGGCGGGCGGGTCCAGCGGCGGGGGTCGCGACGGCGGCGGGGGTGACCTTGCGATGTGGACGGTCAACGACCAGCCCTACCGGCCGGGGGTCGACATCGCCCGCCCCCGGCTGGGGACCCTCGAGCGGTGGCGCTTCACGACCGACGTGCACCACCCGGTCCACGCGCACCTCGTCGGCTTCCAGGTCGAGCAGGACGGCGCGCCGGTCTGGAAGGACACGATCGACGTCGGCCCGACCTCGCGCGCCGAGGTGCTCGTGCCGATCGAGGGCTATCGCGGCCGCTACGTCCTGCACTGCCACAACCTCGAGCACGAGGACCGGATGATGATGGCGGACTTCTCGGTCGTGTGAGCGCGGAGCCGGACTACTCGGCGAGCTGTGCCTCGATGCCGTCGCACCTGACGTGCGGGATGCTGCGCTCCATGTCGCGGTCGTAGACCGTCACCATCGCCTCGTCGGCCCCCGGGAAGGCGCACGCGCGCTCCATCGTGGCGCGCAGGGCCGTGTCGGAGGCGTCCACGGCCTCGCCGACGATCTCGAGGTCGGACTGCTCGCCGTCGAAGGCGCGCCCCTGGGTCACCGTGAAGCTGCCCTCGTCCTTGTCCGCCGGGTGCTGCTCGGACCACGTCAGCCAGTCGTGCAGGGCGGCGGGATCGGCAGCGCAGTCGAGCTCGACGAAGCGGTCGTAGCCGAGGACGTCGTCCGAGGTGTAGCCCACCGCGACGACGGTGACCTCCGCTCCCTTCGTCGAGGGAGCGCACTGGATCTCGAGCAGCGCGATCGCCTCCGCGGAGGCCAGGTCGGGGTCGGTGCCGACGAGGTCGACCCGCGACCGCAGGGTCACCTCGGACCGCGTCTTCGCATCCCCGGAGACGAAGAGCGGCGACGCCGGTGCACCGTGCTCCTCCAGGTCCAGGTGCGGGAAGCGCGAGGTCTTCAGCTGCGGCTCGACCTGCGCGACGAAGTCCTCCTGGGCGGAGGCCTCGCCCGGGAGTGCATCCAGTCCCGGACCGCGCCCCCGCCCCACCACGCGAGCGCGACCACGGCCACGAGGACCACCGCCGTCAGGAGTCCCGTCAGCAGCAGGCTGCGCATCCACCACGGAGAGAGCCGGTGCTCCTCGTCCGGCCCGGCGACCGGTCGGCACTCGACCCCGAGCACGGCCGCCAGCTCCTCGAAGGTCCCGTCCGGGAACGACCACTCGGGGAGCGCCACGAAGCGCTGGCCCCGGACGTCGGTGATGAACCGGTAGTACACCTCCTGCCGCGGATTCGCGTGGTTGGGGTAGGCGCGGCCCCGGACGAGGTCGCCCACCTCGTCACGCGGGAGGCGCTGACGAACACCGAAGCGGGTGACGACCAGCTCGTCGCGAGTGAGCCGGACCGTCGACAGTCCGTAGAGGCCGTAGAAGAGCGTGGCGCCGACGAAGACGCCGCCACCGTCCACGACAGCATCGTGACGGTGCTGCTCCAGTCGTTGTTGCGGTAGTAGTAGCCGCCCCACACGACGATGAGTCCGACCAGGGTCAGCCAGTTGTTGCGGACGTTGGTCCAGCCGAGGCGCAGTCCCGAGGAGCCCGCTCGGCGGGTGAAGGTGGCGGGCTCCGTCTCGGTGGACTGGTCCATGTCTCCCTGGTTCTTCGTGCTGCCGTCGCGCGTCCGGGCGGACGGGCGCCGACCAATCTATGCAGGCGCGAGCACGGACCGGACGGCAGGGTGGTCACTGCCGGTGGGCCCGCGTCACCCCTCGGTGTGCCCGCGTCACCGCAGGGAGCGAAGGGGGGTCCCCGGGTCCGCGAGTGCCGTCGGGTCAGGAGTCGCACCGGTCGCGATGAGCTGCTCGGCGACCCGGATGTCCTTGGCGACGACCGGTCCGCGGCCCAGGGAGGTGGCGGCGACGAGGCGGCCCTGCGCGTCGAGCCCGAAGTGGATCAGCGACCCGTCCTCGCGCTCGCGCACGACTTCGCTGACGGCCGTCGTCGGCAGGCCCGCCGTCTGGAGCATCTGGTCGTACTGGTCGGACCAGAACCACGGGACCGCGACGTGTGGCTCCTGCCCACCGGTCATCGACGCGGCCACGGTGACCGCCTGGTCGTGAGCGCTGCGCCAGGACTCGACGCGGGCCCGGTGACCGCTGCGGGCATCGGGGACGGCGGCGCAGTCCCCCGCCGCCCAGATGTGCGGGTCGCTCGTGCGCAGCTGCTCGTCGACGACGATCCCGTCCTCGACGAGCAGGCCTGCGGCAGAGGCGAGCTCGGTGTGCGGTGCTGCTCCGACACCGGCCACGACGGCGTCGACGTCGAGGCTCTCGCCGGTCGACAGGCCGACCCGCAGGCCGACCGCCACCTCGTCGACCGAGGTCACGGTGGTGCCGGTGCGCACCTGCACGCCGTGGTCGGCGTGCAGGGCGACGACCTCGTCGGCGACGACCGGCGGCACCATCCGCGCGAGCGCCCGGTCGGCCGCCTCGACGACGACGACCTCCATGCCGCGCTGCCGGGCCCCGGCGGCGATCTCGAGACCGATGAACCCGGCCCCGATGACGAGCAGCCGGCCCCCGGCCCGCACGAGGTCGCGCAGCGTCGCCGCCTCGGCGTGGGTGCGCAGGTAGTGCACGTGGTCCAGCCCGAGCCGCCGCGACCCCGCCCCCGTCGTCAGGAGCAGCCGGTCGTAGGGCATCGCCCCCGCGTCGGTGAAAACGGTCCGCGCCTCCCGGTCGATCGTCGTGACGTCCACCCCGAGGCGAAGGGAGATCCCCGCCTCCGCGAGCTGCTCCGGCGTCCAGGGGTGGACGAGCTCGGGGTCGTCGTCGGCGAGCGCGGCCTTCGACAAGGGCGGGCGCTCGTAGGCGACGACCTCCTCGCGCCCGAGCAGGGTGATCGACCCGGCGAAGCCGCGCTCCCGCAGGGCCATCGCCGCCCGGGTCCCGCACTCGCCGGCACCCACCACGACGATGCGCTCGGCGGTGTCCCCGCTGCTCTCGGTCATGCCCCGACCTTCGCACAGGCCCCGCCGGGGGTCACGCGATGACCACCCGGCCGAGCTCCTGGGTGCAGCGGGTGAGGGCGACGTAGAGCCCGTTCCACCCGCGCGGCTCGGCGGCGATGCCGTCGGGGTCGACGAGCAGGGTGGCGTCCCACTCCAGCCCCTTGGCCTGGGTGGCGCTCATGACCGTGACGTCGGGGCCGAGGGCCGCGGCGAGGTCGGCGACCGGTCGGCCGGGGCGACGACGCCCACCGGCACC
>NZ_JBNFOF010000067.1:0-14557 GCF_057364645.1 Janibacter sp. CFPM2_SD2 | reverse complement strand
CGCCGAGGGCGGCGAGCACTGCCGGCGCCGGCATCATTGGTCCCGGATCCGACCGAGGCCGACGCGATGCGCTGCACTTTTGCCCTGCGCGAGCGCGGCGTCGAGCAGCTCGCCGAGGCCGTGGGTGGTGGTGACGCCGGGGTCGCGCTCGGTGGCGTCGAGCAGGTGCAGGCCGATCGCCTGGGCCGACTCCACCCAGGCCGTGCGTCGCCCCCCTTCGTCCGTCGTGATGTGCAGGGCCGCGGGCACGGACCTGCCCCGGGGACCGCTCACGGTGACGATCGTCGACTCGCCGGGCACGCTCGAGGTGAGCACGTCGAGGAATCCGGGACCGCCGTCGGACAGTGGCACGAGCGTCAGCAGGTCGTCGGGGGCGCGGCGGCGCCAGCCGGCGGCCATGGCCTCGGCCGCCTGCGTGGCGGTGAGGGTGCCGGTGAAGCAATCGGGCGCGATGAGCACGTGCACGCGTGGACTCTACCGAGGGGCTCGACGCCGCTGTGGGATCATGCCTGCCGTGAGCGCCCCGACGCAGTCCTCGCCCAAGCCCCTGTCCCTGCTCGTCCTCGGGCAGGGCACCGACCCGCACTCAGAGCGGGGAGTCGAGTGCCCTGGCGACCTGCCCGCGCCCTCCGACCCCGACCTCGTCGCGCGGGCGCGCGCGGCCAAGGAGGCGCTGGGCGACCGGGTCTTCGTCCTCGGGCACCACTACCAGCGTGACGAGGTCATCGACTTCGCCGACACCACGGGCGACTCCTTCAAGCTGGCCAAGGAGGCCGCGGCCCGGCCCGACGCGCCCTACATCGTCTTCTGCGGCGTGCACTTCATGGCGGAGTCGGCCGACATCCTCACCAGCGACGAGCAGACCGTCGTGCTCCCCGACCTCGCCGCCGGCTGCTCGATGGCCGACATGGCCGCGCTGCACCAGGTCGAGGAGTGCTGGGACGAGCTCGTCGAGGCGGGCGTCGCCGACGTGACGATCCCGGTGACCTACATGAACTCCTCGGCGGCGATCAAGGGCTTCACCGGCCGCCACGGCGGGACGATCTGCACCTCGTCCAACGCGCAGACCGCCCTCGGCTGGGCCTTCGACCAGACCGGCGGGGTCGACGGCGGGGGCAAGGTGCTCTTCCTGCCCGACCAGCACCTCGGCCGCAACACCTGGGCCCGCGACCTCGGCCGCGACCTCGACGACTGCGTCGTGTGGAACCCCCACCTGCCGATGGGCGGCCTGATGCCCGAGCAGATCCGCGACGCGCGGATGATCCTGTGGCGCGGGCACTGCTCGGTGCACGGCCGCTTCACCGTCGACGCCGTCGAGACGGCCCGGCGCGAGATCCCGGACGTCAAGGTCATCGTCCACCCCGAGTGCCGCCACGAGGTCGTCGAGCTCGCAGACGAGGTCGGCTCGACCGAGAAGATCATCAAGGTCGTCTCCCAGGCCCCCGCGGGCACGAAGTGGGTCGTCGGCACCGAGCTCAACCTCGTCCAGCGCCTGGCGCAGCAGTTCCCCGAGCAGCAGATCAGCTTCCTCGAGAAGAACGTCTGCTACTGCTCGACGATGAACCGCATCGACCTGCCCCACCTCGTGTGGGCGCTCGAGTCCCTCGTCGAGGGGCGCGTGGTCAACCCGATCACCGTCGACCCCGACGTCGCCCACTGGGCCAAGGTCGCGCTCGACCAGATGCTCGCCCTGCCGGGCGAGACGTCGAAGGACTGAGCCGCCCCCCTTCGGCCGCAGCGCTGGCAGGCTGGGCCCGTGGACGACACCCAGCTCCTCGCCCGGACCGCCGACAACCGGCGGCTCTTCGCCGATGTCCTCGACTCCCTCGGCGAGGACCACGCGCACGACGCCACGCTGTGCACCGACTGGGACGTGCGCACCCTCGCCGGTCACATGCTGCAGCCGGTGCACGTGCCGTCGTGGCGCTTCCTGCTGACCGCGGCGCGGCACCGCTCGATGGCGCGGGCCTGCGACGTGCACGCGGCCCGGCTCGGCGACCGACCGCTCGCGGAGACGGCGGCGGAGCTGCGGCACCCGGCCGGCACCGGGTCGAAGCCCTGGTTCATCGGCTGGGCCGGCCCCTTCACCGACTCGTGCATCCACCTGCGCGACCTCGCCGAGCCGCAGGGTCTCGACGTCACCGTGCCGCTGGAGCACTGGCAGTCGGCCCTGGAGATCATCGTCTCCCCCCGCGGCCGCGAGTCCTTCGTCCCGACGCCCGGCCTGCTCGACGGGCTGCGCTGGGAGGCGACCGACTCCGACTGGACCCACGGCGACGGCCCCGCGGTGACGGGGACCGTAGAGGCGCTCGCCATGGTGATGTCGGGCAGACGCGCCTACCTCGACCGGATCGGCGGGGACGGAGCCGCGACGGTGCGCGAGCGGCTCGGTGCCTGATACGGGCTTGTGACTCGCGGGTACGGATATCTCTCGTCGGATGGCCGCGGCGTGAAATCGCGAGTTTCCGGGCTTCGCCGGAGTCTCGGCGGGACAAGTGGTATCCGTACCCGCGCGTAGGGACTCACTCCTGCGTGAGGAAGTCCTGCAGCCCACCGAGGTCGTCGGTGTTGATGTGGTCGACGCCCGCGGCCCGCAGCTCACGCCAGAGGTTGGTGCGGGCCTCGCCGGCCATGTCGTTGGTCGCCCAGAAGCGCACCCGGTAGCCGTCACGGTGGGCGCTGGCGACGTAGGCGTGCAGCCGCTCGCGCTCGGCCTGCGGCATCTCGCCGATGCCCTGCCAGGTGAAGAGCTTCGTCCAGTTCTCGCTGACGAGCGGCATGAGGGCGGCGTCGGTGCCCGAGTCGAGGTCGGTGGAGCGCCCGTCGTAGAAGGAGTAGCGCGTCGTGGCCGCCTCCATCTCGGCGCGCGGGCGGTTGCCGCTGATGACCGCCTCGACGGCGCGGTCGTGGACCCTGCCGTTCTTGACCCGGGTGAAGATCTGCGCGTGGTCGGCGAGCTCGGCCTCGACGGCACGCCAGGTCGACGGCCCGTCGCTCTTGATGTCGATGAGCAGCTGGACGTCGCCTGCGTAGCCCGGGTAGATCTGCCGGCCGCCGCGCGAGGCGATCTCGCTCAGCGGGTCGAGGTAGGCCTCCTCGAGGGTCGGCGCGTCGGCGAGGCCCACGGCGTCGTGGCTGACCCGCAGCTCACCGTCGACGAGCCACACGTCGGCCTCGACCGAGGTGAAGCCGTGCTCGAGGGCATCGAGAAGGGGGCGCTCGTGCTCGTAGTCGTTGTGCGCATGGGCCTGCGGCAGCGGGGTGCCCAGGTCGACGGGAGCCGGTGCGGCTGCGGCGGGCTGGGCCAGTGCGGCGAGGGCCAGTGCCAGGGCTGCGGTCGTGGCGGTCACCGAGCGGGTGCGGGAGTTCGGGTGCATGGCCGCACCCTCGCGGCCACGGGTGTCGCGAGCGCGCCCACGGGGTGAATGCTGCGCCAACGCCCGCCGGCGACCGGGGCGTCAGGCGGAGCGGACCATCCCGGTCTCGTCGAGCAGGGGGTTGTGCGCCACCGGGACGCGCTCCCCTTCGCTCGGGGGTCCGGGAGGCGTGGCACCGGGGGCGAAGGGGGAACCGCCGAGGGCCTCGCGGCCGTGCGGCTCCAGCCAGTTCGACAGGTCGGGACCTGCGGGGACGATGCCGGTCGGGTTGATGTCGCGGTGGACCTCGTAGTAGTGGCTCTTGATGTGCACGAAGTCGGTCGTGTCGCCGAAGCCGGGCGTCGTGAAGAGGTCGCGGGCGTAGGCCCACAGGACCGGCATCTCCGACAGCTTCGAGCGGTTGGCCTTGAAGTGCCCGTGGTAGACGGGGTCGAAGCGCGCGAGGGTCGTGAAGAGCCGCACGTCGGCCTCGGTGATGTGCTCGCCCATGAGGTAGCGGCGTGTCGACAGCCGCTCCTCGAGCCAGTCCATCGCGGTCCACAGTCGCTCGTACGCGGCCTCGTAGGCGGCCTGGTCGCCGGAGAAGCCGCAGCGGTAGACGCCGTTGTTGACCTCGGTGTAGACGCGCTTGTTGACGACCGCCATCTCCTCGCGCAGGTGCTCGGGCCACAGGTCCGGCGCGCCCTCGCGGTGGTGCTCGCGCCACTGGGTCGACAGGTCGAAGGTGATCTGCGGGAAGTTGTTGGTGACGACCTGGCCGGAGGGCACGTCGACGATCGCGGGGACGGTGATCCCCTTCGAGTAGTCGGGGAAGCGCGCCAGGTAGGCGTCCTTGATCCGGGGGATGCCGAGCACCGGGTCGAGGTGCCCCTCGTCGAGGTCGAAGGTCCACGAGTCGGCGTCGTGCGTCGGGCCCGTGATGCCCATGGAGATGACGTCCTCGAGGCCGAGCAGGCGGCGCACGATGATCGCGCGGTTGGCCCACGGGCAGGCCCGGGAGACGACGAGGCGGTAGCGCCCCGGCTCGACCGGCCAGTCGCTCGACCCGTCCGAGGTGATCCGGTCCTCGATGTACGCGGTGTCGCGGGTGAAGTCCTTTTCGACGTATGTGCCCTGTGCCATGTCGACCACCTTAGTTGAATCTTTAACTTTTAGCCAGAGCGGCGGCGACCCGCTCGTACGCCGCCGCGTCGAAGGCCACGATCCGCGCCTCCACCACGTCGGTGTCCGCCGCC
This sequence comes from Janibacter sp. CFPM2_SD2, assembly GCF_057364645.1. NCBI lineage: Bacteria > Bacillati > Actinomycetota > Actinomycetes > Micrococcales > Intrasporangiaceae > Janibacter > Janibacter sp. CFPM2_SD2. Next base: position 9,945 of record NZ_JBNFOF010000067.1, on the reverse strand, counting down.
GAGATCGTCTCGACGGCGGCAGCGATCGCGTCGTCCTTGGGCCAGCCGTAGATGCCGGCGCTGATGAGCGGGAAGGCCACCGAACCGGCACCGAGCTCGTCGGCGACCTCGAGGCACCTGCGGTAGCAGGAGACGAGCAACGAGCGATCGCGTTGTCCGGCAGCGTGGTTGGGCCCGACCGTGTGGATCACCCAGCGCGAAGGGAGGTCCCCCGCGGTCGTCCACCCGGCGTCCCCTGTGGCCAGGCCGTGCGGGAAGCGGGCGATGCAGTCGTCGAGCACGGCCGGACCGCCGGCGCGGTGGATCGCACCGTCGACACCCCCGCCACCGCGCATCGCGGAGTTGGCGGCGTTGACGATCGCGTCGACCTGCTGGGCGGTGATGTCTCCGTGCACCGCGATGAGCCGGACCATGACCTCAGTCTCCTCCGCTCGCCCCGTCGCGCGTGCCCATCACCGCGACGACCTCGTCGACCTCGCGCTGCCAGACCTCCTCGGGCACCGGCGGCAGGATGTCGTCCCACTCGACGGCGAAGGAGCCGATGACCTGCGGCAGGCGCGCCGGCCGACCATCGCGAGGGTGTGCAGGTGGGCACTCCCGTCGCCCCACTTGCCAAGGTGGACGCGACCGGCGTTGGGCAGGGCGAGCATCGCGTTGTGCAGGCGGTGCACGAGCCGCCCCCACTCCCCCGCGAGGTCCTCGTCCATGTCCCCGAAGTCCATGTGCTCGCGGGTCTGCAACCACAACGCCAGCAGACCGCCGCGCCCCTCGCGATCGGCCGAGAGCACCCAGCGCTCGTTGCTCCAGACCACCCCCTCGTCGGGGTGGTCGCAGCGCCAGCAGTCGCGGCCCCCTTCGCCGTCGCGGACGCGGTCGGCCTCGGCCGGTGGGAGCAGGTCCTTGGCGACCACGCGACCACCATCGGCCACCCAGGGGAAGGCGGGCCACTCGACGAAGTCCAGCGAGGGCGCGTCGGTGCGCGTCCTCGCCAGCTCGAAGATCTCCTCGGCGCTCTGGGGCACGTCAGCTCCTCGTCAGCCGCGCATCGCGCCGAGGCGGGCCAGCAGCAGCGCCTCCGCGGTGCACACCTTTTCGAACTCGCCCAGGTGCAGCGACTCGTTGGCCCCGTGGGCGCGGGTGTCCGGGTCCTCGACGCCGGTCACGAGGATCGCGGCGTCGGGGAACTTCTCCGCGAACGCCTGGACGAAGGGGATGGAACCGCCGATGCCCACGTCGACCGGGTCGGTGCCCCAGGCGTCGGCGAAGGCCGCCCGAGCCTGGTCGTAGACCGGCCCCTGCGCATCGGCCGCGAAGCCCCAGCCCTGCTCGTCGAGCTCGACCTCGACGGTCGCACCCCACGGGGCGTGCTCCTGCAGGTGGCGCTGCAGCGCTCCCACGCCTCGGCCGGGTCCTGGGTCGGGTTGAGCCGCAGGTTGATCTTCGCCCGGGCGGACGCGGCGAGGACATTGCCCGCCTCGTCGACGGCGGGCGCGTCGATGCCGATGACCACGGCGGCCGGCTTGGTCCACAGCCGCGAGGGGATCGAGCCGGTGCCGATGAGCTCGGTGGCGTCGAGCAGCCCCGACTCCTCGCGCAGCCGCGCCTCGTCGTAGTCGATCTCGGGCGCGTCCTCGTGGACGAGCCCCTCGATCGCGACATCGCCCTGGTCGTCGTGCAGGGTCGCCATGAGCCGGCACAGCGAGGTGATCGCGTCGGGGCAGGCGCCGCCGAACATGCCCGAGTGCACGCCGTGGTCGAGGGTGCGCACGGTGACGACGGCGCGAAGGGAGCCGCGCAGCGTCGTCGTGAGCGCGGGCGTACCGATGGCCCAGTTCAGCGAGTCGGCGAGGACGATCGCGTCGGAGGTCAGCTTGTCGCCGTGACGCTCGAGCAGCCGCGGCAGCGACTCGCTCGCGATCTCCTCCTCGCCCTCGACGAAGATCGTCACGCCCACCGGCAGGTTGCCGGAGTGCGCCCGCAGCGCGGCGACGTGCGCCATGACCCCGGCCTTGTCGTCGGCGGCTCCGCGCCCGTAGAGGCGACCATCGCGCTCGACCGGCTCGAAGGGGTCGGAGTCCCAGTCGGCGAGGTCGCCGGGGGGCTGCACGTCGTGGTGCGCGTAGAGCAGGACGGTCGGCGCGCCCTCGGGGCCGTCGACGTGCCCGATGACGGCGGGGCGGCCCCCTTCGCTCACGATCTCCACGTCGAGGCCCTCCGCCCGCAGCAGCTCGGCGGTGCGCTCGGCGGAGGCCTGCACGTGGGCCTGGTCGAACGAGTCGAGGCTGACGCTCGGGATCCGGGTGAGGTTCTCGAGGTCGGCACGCACCTGCGGCATCAGCTCGCGCACGCGGGCGCGCAGGGTCTCGATCTGGTCTGCGGTGAGGGTGGTGTCGGTCACGCGGCAGACGCTATCGCGGACGACCCGCTCCGACCCACCGGCGCGGTGCACCTAGAGTTCTCCTCGTGTTCGGACGCAAGAAGGACGACCAGCCCGCCTCCCCCGTGGACGAGCGGCCCCACCGCGAGGGCGCCAAGAACCGGCCCACGCCCAAGCGGCGCGACCAGGAGGCCGCGCGCAAGCGTCCCCTCGTGCAGGCCGACCGCAAGGGCGCGAAGGCCGCCGACCGCGAGGCCCGCCGCGAGAACGCGCGCAAGATGCGCGAGGCGATGGTGACCGGCGACGACCGCCACCTGCCGCCGCGCGACAAGGGCCCGGTCCGTCGCTTCGTCCGCGACGCCGTCGACGTGCGCTGGAACCTCGGCGAGCTGCTCCTGCCGCTCATGCTCGCGGTGCTCGTGCTCAGCCTCTTCGCCGGCACGTGGGCGACCTACGTCTTCCTCGGCGTCTACGTCCTCATCCTCATCGCGATCGTCGACGTGTGGCTGCTGTGGCGTCGGACGAAGCCGAAGCTCCTCCAGCGCTTCGGCGCCGACACCAACCTGCGTGGTCTGGCCATGTACCTCGCGATGCGTGCCTTCCAGATGCGCCGCACGCGCATGCCCAAGCCGATGGTCGAGCGCGGCGACACGCTCTGACCGCTCCGGCGACGAGCTGAGGGGCCGCACCCGATCGGGTGCGGCCCCTCAGCTGTTGGTGGCGGCGGTCAGTCGGCCGACAGCGGCATCGGCCCGTAGACGACCTCTGCCTCGCGCAGCAGGCTCACCTGGGCCACGCCCGCGTCGGCGAGGTCCTCCCACGACTCGGCGAACCACGCCTCGGCGTCGGCCTGGGTCGGGAAGGGCACCGAGTGCTCGCTCGGCAGGGGCTGCCCCGAGGTGTCCTCGAAGCGCCAGCGGTAGGCCTCGCTCATGCCTGCCTCACCTGCACCTCGACGAAGGGCGGCTTGGTCACCGTGGCGGCGACCTCACGCCCGCGCACGTCGATGACGACCTCGTCGCCCTCGCCGACCGACCGGTCGAGCAGCGCCAGGGCGATGCCCTGCTTGAGCGTCGGGCTGAAGGTGCCCGAGGTGACCTCGCCGACCTCGGTGCCGTCTGCGGTCTTGACGGCGCAGTGGCTGCGCGGGATGCCGCGGCCGGTGACGAGCAGGCCCCGCAGGAGCGGGCCCGACTTCGCGACCCGCTGCGCGACGAGCGCGTCCTTGCCCCAGAAGGTCTCCTTGTCCCAGCCGACGGCCCACGCCGAGCGCGCCATGACCGGGGTGATCTCGGGCGACAGGTCGTTGCCGTGCAGCGGGTAGCCCATCTCGGTGCGCAGGGTGTCGCGGGCGCCGAGACCGCACGGCAGGCCGTCGAAGGGAGCCATCGCCGCGATGATCGCGTCCCACAGCTGCAGGCCGGCGGCGGCCGGGGCGACGAGCTCGTAGCCGCGCTCGCCGGTGTAGCCGGTGCGGCAGACGGTGATGTCGTGGCCCTCCCACACGGCGTCGTCGAAGGACATGTAGTCGTGGTCGACGGGCAGGCCCATCGAGGTGAGCACCTCGTCGCTCTTGGGCCCCTGGACCGCGAGGACGACGTAGTCCTCGTGCAGGTCGGTGACCTCGACGCCCTCGGGCGCGGCCTCGCGCAGCATCTCGACGACGGTCGCGGTGTTGGCGGCATTGGGGATGAGGAAGACGTCGTCGTCGCCGCGCAGGTAGGCGATGAGGTCGTCGACGACGCCACCGGACTCGTTGCAGCACAACGTGTACTGCGCCTTGCCGGGGCTGATCCGGCCGAGGTCGTTGGTCAGCGTCGAGTTGACCAGCTCGGCGGCGCCGGTGCCGGCGACGCGGGCCTTGCCGAGGTGGCTGACGTCGAAGAGCCCGACCCGCTCGCGCACGGCCGTGTGCTCGGCGACGACGCCGCCGCCGGGGTACTCGATCGGCATCTCCCAGCCGCCGAAGTCGGCCATCTTGGCGTCGAGCGCGACGTGGCGCTCATGGATCGGTGAGGTGCGCAGGGCATCGCTGGCGGTCATGCCCCAGACGCTACCGTCTCGCCATACGGGATAGCCTGCGCGTGGTACATCCACCGTTTCCCCGCGCGAAAGGTCCCACTCACGTGGCCCAGCTGATCCTCGGTTCCCGTTCCCTCGCCGCCTGGTCCGGCCGCACCCTCGTCCTGGGTGTCACCGGCTCCGAGCCGACCGCCACCGCGAGCGCGGATCTGCCGAAGTCCGCCGTCGAGCACCTGGCCACGGTTCTGCCTGCCCTCGAGGCCAGCACCAAGGTCGGCGCCACGACGAGCCTGCCGGCCGTCCCGGGCCTCAAGGCCGCCAAGGTCGTGCTCGTGGGCCTCGGTGAGGAGCCGGGCGAAGGGGGGACCGACTCCCTTCGTCGTGCCGCGGGCGCCGCCGTCCGCGCCGCGGGCACCGGATCCGTCGCCATCGCCCTCCCCCACGAGGACGACGCCGACCTGGCCGCCATCGGCGAGGGTGCCCTCGCCGGCGCCTACACCTTCACCGCGCACAAGTCCGCGCCCGCGGAGCAGGACGAGCAGGAGATCACCGTCTTCTCCTCCCTCGACCGCAAGGCCGCGCCCAAGGAGGTCCTCGAGACCGCCGCGACGATCGCGCGCAACGTCGCGTGGGCCCGCGACCTCGTCAACACCGCGCCCAACCTGCTCTACCCGCAGTCCTTCACCGAGCAGGTGCAGCAGGTGGCCAAGGCCTCCTCCGGCAAGCTCAAGGTCGAGGTCCTCGACGACAAGGCCCTGCTCGAGGGCGGCTTCGGCGGCATCGTCGGCGTCGGCCAGGGCAGCAGCCGCCCGCCGCGCATCGTCACCCTCAGCTACAGCCCCCGCGGCAAGAAGTCGCACGTCGCGCTCGTCGGCAAGGGCATCACCTTCGACACCGGCGGCGTGTGCATCAAGCCCTCCGCCAGCATGGCGACGATGAAGTCCGACATGGCCGGTGCCGCCGCCGTCGCGGCCACGGTCGTCGCCGCGGCCGAGCTCGAGCTCGACGTCGCTGTGACCGGCTACCTCTGCCTCGCGGAGAACATGCCGGGCGGCAATGCCCAGCGCCCCGGCGACGTCGTCACGATGCGCAACGGCATGACCGTCGAGATCCTCGACACCGACGCCGAGGGCCGCATGGTCCTCGCCGACGGCATGGCCCTGGCCGCCGAGTCGGGTCCCGACCAGATCCTCGACGTCGCCACCCTCACCGGCGCCTGCGTCGTCGCCCTCGGCCCGCACATCTTCGGTGTCATGGGCAACGACGAAGAGCTGCGCACGGCGATCACCGAGGCCGCCGACCGCGCCGACGAGCCGAGCTGGCCGCTCCCCCTGCCCACAGCCCTGCGCGCCGGCCTCGACTCCGCCACCGCCGACATCGCCCACAAGGGCGACCGCATGGGCGGCGCCCTGACTGCGGGCCTGTTCCTGCAGGAGTTCGCCAAGGACGCCGACGGCGAGCAGATCCCCTGGGCCCACCTCGACATCGCCGGCCCCTCCTTCAACGAGGGCGGCGCCACCGGCCACCTGCCCAAGGGCGGCACCGGCGTCGCCGTCGGCACCCTCCTGGAGCACATCGCCAACCTCGACTGACACCCACGCAGATCCATTCGAAGAAGAAGCGCCCGGTCGACCGGGCGCTTCTTCTTCGATTGGGTACCTGACGCCGAGAACCCCTTACGCTGGGGCCGGTCCGTGACCCCGGACACATCCCGTGCAAAGGAGCATCTCGTGGCAGACCCCGCGACCTCGACCCCCTTCGACCTCGTCGTCCTCGGAGCCGGCAGCGGCGGATATGCCTGCGCGCTGCGGGCAGCGCAGCTGGGCATGAAGGTCGCGCTCGTCGAGGAGGACAAGATCGGCGGGACCTGCCTGCACCGCGGGTGCATCCCGACCAAGGCGCTCCTCCACGCGGCCGAGCTCGCCGACGGCGCGCGGGCCGGTGCCGCCCACGGGGTGCTCACGAGCTTCGAGGGCATCGACACCACGGCCCTGCACGCCCGCAAGGACAAGGTCATCGGGCAGCTCCACAAGGGCCTGACCGGCCTCATCGGCCAGGCGGGCATCGAGGTCGTCAGCGGCCGCGGTCGCCTTGTCGACGCCGGCACCGTCGAGGTCGAGGGCGAAGGGGGCACCACCCGCGTCAGCGCGAAGACCGTTGTGCTGGCGACGGGTTCGTACGCGCGCACCATCCCCGGCGTCGAGCTCGGGCCGCGCGTCATGACGAGCGACCAGGCGATGAACCTCGAGACGATCCCGCAGCGGGTCGCGGTCCTCGGTGGCGGCGTCATCGGCGTCGAGTTCGCCTCGATGCTGCGCAGCTTCGGCGCCGAGGTGACGGTCGTCGAGGCGCTCGACCGGATCGTCGCGGCCGAGGAGCCGTCGATCTCCAAGCACCTGACGCGCGAGTTCAAGAAGCGCGGCATCACCTCACGCACCGCCACCCGGGTCGCCTCCGTCGAGGCCGACGAGCAGCGCGCCGTCGTGCACCTCGAGGGCGGCGACCAGCTCGAGGTCGACCTCGTGCTCGTCGCCGTCGGGCGCGGTCCGCGCAGCGAGGGTCTCGGCTTCGAGGAGGCGGGTGTCGCCGTCGACCGCGGGTTCGTCCCGACCGACGAGCGGCTGCGCACGAATGTCGAGGGCGTGCGCGCGGTCGGTGACCTCGTGCCCGGCCTCCAGCTGGCCCACCGCGGCTTCGCCCACGGGATCTTCGTCGCCGAGGACCTCGCCGGGCTCGACCCGCGACCGGTCGACGACGTGACGATCCCCAAGGTCACCTACTGCGACCCCGAGATCGCCTCCGTCGGGCTGTCGACGGATGCGGCGAAGGGGGCCGGTCACGACGTCGAGGTCGTCACCTATCCCTTGGGCGGCAACGGCCGCAGCATCATCCGGGGCACGACGGGCTCGGTGACGCTCGTCCGCGAGAAGGACGGCCCCGTCCTCGGGGTCCACATGGTCGGACTCGGCGTCAGCGAGCTGATCAGCGAGGCGCAGCTCGTCGTCGGCTGGGAGGCCCACCCCGAGGACGTCGCCCCGCTCGTGCACGCCCACCCGTCGCAGGGTGAGGCCCTGGGCGAGGCGGCCATGCTCGCCGCCGGCCGGCCCCTGCACGCGCACGCCTGAGCCGGACGAGGGCGGCACCTGCAGATCTCCACGACACGACGTGGGCCCCGTGGACAAGACCCCGCAGACTCGTGAGAGTCTGTGACGTATCCCATCTCGATAGAAGGAGCAGAGGCGCATGTCTGAGCGGGTTGCCATGCCGGCACTGGGTGAGTCCGTGACCGAGGGCACCGTGACGCGATGGCTCAAGAACGTGGGCGACACGGTCGAGGTCGACGAGCCGCTGCTCGAGGTCTCGACCGACAAGGTCGACACCGAGATCCCGTCGCCTGTCGCGGGCACGATCCAGGAGATCCTCGTCGAGGAGGACGAGACCGTCGAGGTCGGAGCCGACCTCGCCGTCATCGGGGACGGCGACGCCCCTGCGGCCTCCGACTCCGGCGACGACTCCGCGCAGGAGGAGGCTCCCGCCGAGGAGCCTGCCGCCGAGGAGCCGGCTGCCGAGGAGGCCCCGGCAGCGGAGTCTGAGGAGGCTCCCGCCGCCGAGACCCCGGCCGAGGCCCCCGCTGCCGAGAGCTCGTCGAGCGACTCCGGCGACGGTACGACCGTGGCCATGCCGGCCCTGGGCGAGTCCGTCACCGAGGGCACCGTCTCCCGCTGGCTGAAGGCCGAGGGCGACACCGTCGAGGTCGACGAGCCGCTGCTCGAGGTCTCGACCGACAAGGTCGACACCGAGATCCCCTCCCCCGTCGCGGGCACGCTGACCAAGATCCTCGTCCAGGAGGACGAGACGGTCGAGGTCGGCGCCGATCTGGCGATCGTCGGTGGCTCCGGTGGCGGCGCCGCCGCGCCCGCCGAGGAGCCCAAGGCCGAGGAGCCGAAGCAGGAGGCCCCCAAGGAGGAGCCGAAGGCCGAGGAGCCCAAGCAGGAGGCTCCGAAGGAGGAGCCCAAGGCGGAGGCACCCACGGAGGAGCCGAAGCAGGAGGCCCCCAAGGCCGAGGCCCCGAAGGCGGAGGCCCCCAAGGCGGAGGCTCCGGCTGCGTCCGGTGGCGACGCCGCCGCCTACGTCACGCCTCTCGTGCGCAAGCTCGCCGCCGACAACGGCATCGACCTCTCGCAGGTCCAGGGCACCGGCATCGGTGGTCGGATCCGCAAGCAGGACGTGCTCGACGCCGCCAAGGCGAAGAACCAGCCGCAGGAGGCTGCCGCCCCGGCCGCCGCCGCTCCGGCTGCTGCTCCCGCTGCGGCTGCCCCCGCGGGCGTCCCGGCCGGCCTGGAGTCCAACGTCCCGCAGTCCAAGCGCGGCACCCGCGAGAAGATGACCCGCCTGCGCAAGGTCATCGCCCAGCGGATGGTCGAGTCGCTGCAGGTCTCCGCCCAGCTGACGACGGTCGTCGAGGTCGACATGACCAAGGTGGCCCGCGTCCGCGACGCCGCCAAGGCCGACTTCGCCAACCGCGAGGGCACGAAGCTGTCCTTCCTGCCCTTCATCGCCCTGGCCACCGCCGAGGCGCTCAAGGCGCACCCGGGCATCAACGCCAGCGTCGAGGGCGAGGAGATCGTCTACCACGGTCAGGAGAACCTCTCGATCGCGGTCGACACCGAGCGCGGCCTGCTCACGCCGGTCGTCAAGAACGCCGGTGACCTCAACGTCGCCGGTCTCGCCCGGGCGATCGCCGACGTCGCCGACCGCACTCGCAACAACAAGATCACGCCGGACGACCTGTCGGGCGGGACCTTCACCATCACCAACACCGGCAGCCGGGGTGCGCTCTTCGACACCCCGATCCTCAACCAGCCGCAGGTCGCGATGCTCGGCACCGGCGCCATCGTGCGTCGTCCCGTCGTCATCACGACCGACGACGGCGGCGAGACGCTGGCGATCCGGTCGATGATGTACCTCGCGCTCAGCTACGACCACCGCGTGGTCGACGGCGCCGACGCGGCCCGCTTCCTCGGGACCGTCAAGGCCCGTCTGGAGGAAGGCCGCTTCGAGGCCTGACATGAGCACACGAAGACAGCGCGTCGCCATCACGGGAGCATCCGGACTGATCGGCGGCGCGCTGTCGTCGTCCCTGCGTGCGGACGGTCACGAGGTGGTCCACCTCGTGCGACGTGAGGCGAAGGGAGACCACGAGCGCCCGTGGGACCCGGACCGTCGGGAGCTGGACCCGGCAGTGCTCGCCGACGTCGACACCGTCGTGCACCTCGCAGGCGCCGGGGTCGGCGACCGGCGCTGGACCCCGACCTACAAGATGCTCATCCGCACCTCGCGGGTGCACGGCACGGACCTCGTCGCGAGGACCGTGGCGGCCGCGCGCCCGACACGACTCGTCACCGCCTCGGCAGTCGGCTTCTACGGCGACCGCGGCGACGAGGTGCTCACGGAGGCGTCTGCACCCGGGCGCACCTACCTCGCCGGCGTGGTCCGCGACTGGGAGGCCGCCGCGGCGCCCGCCGTCGCTGCGGGTGTCCCCGTGG
>NZ_JBNFOF010000066.1:0-14693 GCF_057364645.1 Janibacter sp. CFPM2_SD2 | reverse complement strand
CCGAGCACGAGCGTTGCGGCGACGTAGCCGAGGGGCCCGCCGAGGCCGTCGCCGCCGAGCGCGTGCGCGTCCAGGGGCGAAGCTCGAGTAGGTGGTCCACCCGCCGAGCAGCCCGACGGTGAGGAAGGGGCGCGCCAGCGGGTGCTGTGGCCCCGCCGCGAGCCACGCGACGAGCAGCCCCATCGCGAAGGCGCCGGTGACGTTGACCAGGAGCGTCGCCCAGTGCGACCCGCCGGACGCCAGACCGACGCCCCACCGGCCGAGCGACCCGACGACCCCGCCGGCGGCGACGGCGGCGAGGGTGGCCCCCTTCGAGGCTCCTGCGTCGTGCCCCGGGGCGACGCCCTGGCTCATGCGCGGATCGACTCGAGGTACTCCGCGATCCGGCCGATCGCCTCGGTGAGCACGTCCTCGTCGGGCAGCGTCACGAGCCGGAAGTGGTCGGTGTCGGGCCAGTTGAAGCCGGTGCCGTGGGTGACGAGGATCTTCTTGGCGCGCAGCAGGTCGATGACGAAGGCTTCGTCGTCCTCGATCGGGTAGACCTCGGGGTCGAGGCGGGGGAAGCAGTAGAGCGCGCCGCGCGGCTCGACGCAGCTGACCCCGGGGATCTCGTTGAGCAGGCGTGAGGCGAGCTTGATCTGGTCGTGGTAGCGACCGCCGGGCACGATGAGCTCGTTGATCGACTGGTAGCCGCCGAGCGCGGTCTGGATCGCGTGCTGCGCGGGGACGTTGGCGCACATGCGCATGTTGGACAGGAGCGTCAGGCCCTCGAGGAAGTCGGCCGCCTCGTGCTTGGGGCCGGAGATCATCACCCAGCCGGCGCGGTAGCCGCAGACGCGGTAGGCCTTGGACAGGCCGGAGAAGGTCAGGCAGAGCACGTCGTCGCCCGCGTACTCTGCGGCGTGGTGGTGGACCGCGTCGTCGAAGACGATCTTCTCGTAGATCTCGTCGGCCATGACGACGAGGTCGTGGCGCCGCGCGATGTCGATGAGGCCGCGGACGATCTCGGGCGAGTAGACCGCGCCGGTCGGGTTGTTGGGGTTGATGATGACGAGCGCCTGGGTGTGCTCGGTGATCTTCGACTCGATGTCCGCCAGGTCGGGGTTCCAGCCGTTGTCCTCGTCGCACCGGTAGTGGACGGGGGTGCCGCCGGCGAGCGAGACCGCGCCGGTCCACAGCGGGTAGTCGGGGGCGGGCACGAGGATCTCGTTGCCGTCGTCGACGAAGGCCTGCAGCACCATCGAGATCAGCTCGGAGACGCCGTTGCCGATGTAGACGTCCTCGACGGTCGTGTCCTTGAGCCCGCGGGACTGGTAGTACTGCGCGACGGCGGTGCGCGCCGAGTAGATGCCCTTGCTGTCGACATAGCCCTGGGCGTCCGGCAGGTGCCGCGTCATGTCGGCGACGATCGCCTCCGGGGCCTCGAAGCCGAAGGGGGCGGTGTTGCCGATGTTGAGCTTGAGGATCTTGTGGCCCTCGGCCTCGAGGCGCTGGGCCTCGACGAGGATCGGGCCCCGCACGTCGTAGCGGACGTCCTTCAGCTTGCGGCTCTGGCGGATCTGGCGCATGGGTCGCAGTCTCTCAGGCTGGTGCGCGAGCGTGCGCGCCGTCTCGCCGCAGGGCTCGGCCACTACGCTCGAGCACATGACCGAGCCATCGCACACGGTGTGGGAGGACGAGGAGGAGGCCCGCGAGGCCGCCCTCCACGACGCCGGCCTCGAGGAGGACGACGCCGAGGACGCCGCCGACGGCGATCCCGCGCCGACCGACAGCTGATCGACGAGCGACCACCTGCCGGTGGTCGCTCTCAGCCACCCCCCTTCGCCCGGGGGCTATGCGTCGAGCGCCTGTGCGACAGGGATGCTCGCGATCCCGGTGGCCTCGCCGACGGGCGCGTTGGTCAGCTGCCCCGCGTGCGTGCTGAGGCCGAGCGCGAGGCTGTGGTCCGCGAGCAGGGCCTGCCGCCAGCCCCGGTCGGCGAGCGCCGTGACGTAGGGCAGGGTCGCGTTGGTCAGGGCATAGGTCGAGGTGTTGGGCACGGCGCCGGGCATGTTGGCGACGCAGTAGAAGGTCGAGTCGTGGACCTGGAAGGTCGGGTCGTCGTGCGTCGTCGGCCGGCTGTCCTCGAAGCACCCGCCCTGGTCGATCGCGATGTCGACGAGCACCGAGCCGGGCTTCATCCGTGAGACGAGGTCGTTGCTCACGAGACGGGGGGCCGCAGCGCCCGGCACGAGCACCGCGCCGATGACGAGGTCGGCCTCCATGACCTGTCGCTCGACCGTCAGCCGCGACGACGCCAGCCCGTGCACGCGGTTGGCGTAGCGCCAGAAGGACATCCGCAGCTTGTCGAGATCGGTGTCGAGCAGGGTGACGTCGGCTCCCATGCCGAGGGCGATGTTCGCGGCGTTCTGCCCCGAGACGCCGGCGCCGATGATGACGACCTTGGCGTTGGCCACGCCGCCGACGCCACCCATGAGGACGCCGCGGCCACCCTGCGCCTTCATCAGGGCGTGCGCCCCGACCTGCGGCGCCAGGCAGCCGGCGACCTCGGACATCGGGTAGAGCAGGGGGAGCGCGCCGGACGGCAGCTGGACCGTCTCGTAGGCGATCGCCGTGACCTCGCGCTGCAGCAGCTCCTCGGTCAGCTCCGCGTTGGCCGCCAGGTGCAGATAGGTGAAGAGGACCTGCCCGGGCCGCATCCGCGGGTACTCCTCGGCGATCGGTTCCTTGACCTTGAGCACCATCTCCGCCGCGCCCCACACGTCGTCCGCCGAGTCGAGCACGGTTGCGCCGGCGGCCCGCATGTCGTCATCGGTGATCTGCGAGCCGGCCCCGGCGTCGCGCTCGACGACGACCTCGTGACCGCGCTCGACGAGCTCGTGGACGCCGACCGGCGTGAGCGCCACCCGGTACTCGCGGTTCTTGATCTCCTTGGGCACGCCGATCCTCATCCGCAGATCCTGCCGCCGCGACCTCCCCGTCGGCAAGAGGCGAAGGGGGGGTACCCCCTTCGTCCCGCGTCGCGACCTGCCGTCTCACGGTGTGGAGGTGTGACCATCGTCCCCGTCACAAAGCGAGCGGCCCGCGCGTCGTGTGCCCTAGGTTGCGGACCAACCACATCCACCACCACCCCTCATCACAGGAGTGACGATGCGACTTGGCGTGCCCAAGGAGTCGAAGCGCGGCGAAACCCGCGTCGCGGCGACCCCGAAGACCGTGGAGCAGCTGATCAAGCTCGGATACGACGTCGTCGTCGAGGCCGGGGCCGGTGAGGCGTCCGCCTACCCGGACCAGGCCTACGTCGACGCCGGAGCGAGCCTCGAGAGTGCGGAGCAGGTGTGGGCCAGCGACATCGTCGCCAAGGTCAACGCCCCCACCGACGAGGAGGTTCCGCGGCTGCGCTCCGGGGCGATCCTCGCCTCGCTGCTGGCTCCGGCGCTCAACCCCGACAAGGTCGAGGCGCTGCGCGCGCAGGGCGTGACCGCCCTGGCGATGGACGCGGTGCCGCGTATCTCGCGGGCCCAGTCCCTCGATGTCCTGTCGTCGATGGCCAACATCGCCGGCTACCGCGCCGTCGTGGAGTCGGCGCACGAGTTCGGCGGTCTCTTCACCGGTCAGGTGACGGCCGCGGGCAAGGTGCCGCCGGCCAAGGTGCTCGTCTGCGGCGCCGGCGTGGCCGGTCTGGCCGCGATCGGTGCGGCCGGTTCGCTCGGTGCGATCGTGCGGGCCTTCGACGTGCGGCCCGAGGTGGCCGAGCAGGTCGAGTCGATGGGTGCGGAGTTCCTGCAGATCGACGTCGAGCAGGAGATCTCGTCCGACGGCTATGCCAAGGAGACCGGTGAGGACTTCAACCGCAAGGCCGCCGAGCTCTACGCCGAGCAGGCCAAGGACGTCGACATCATCATCACGACGGCCCTCATCCCGGGACGCCCCGCGCCGCGGCTGATCACGGAGGAGATGGTCGCTTCGATGAAGCCCGGCTCGGTCATCGTCGACATGGCCGCCGGCTCCGGTGGCAATGTCGCCGGATCGGTCGCCGACGAGCGCATCGTCACCGACAACGGTGTGCGGATCATCGGCTACACCGACCTCGCCGGCCGCCTGCCCACGCAGGCCAGCCAGCTCTACGGCACCAACATCGTCAACCTGCTCAAGCTGGTCACCCCGGACAAGGACGGCCAGCCGGTCCTCGACATGGAGGACACGGTCGTGCGCGGCATGACGGTCACCCAGGGTGAGGAGACCCTGTGGCCGCCGCCGCCCGTGCAGGTCTCGGCCGCGCAGTCCGCGCCGGCCGCATCAAAGGTCGCCGAGGCTGAGTCCGACAAGAAGCCGGAGAAGCCGCACGACCCGAACCGCAAGTTCTGGTACATCGGCGGTGCCGCGCTGCTCTTCCTCATCGCAGCCGCCTTCATGCCCGCGGCCTTCCTGTCGCACTTCATCGTCTTCGCGCTGGCCGTGGTCATCGGCTTCTACGTCATCGGCAACGTGCACCACGCGCTGCACACGCCGCTGATGTCGGTGACCAATGCGATCTCCGGGATCATCGTCGTCGGCGCCCTGCTGCAGGTGACCTCGCCCGACATCGCGATCCAGGTCATCGCCGCCGCTGCCATCTTCTTCGCCAGCATCAACGTCTTCGGTGGCTTCACCGTGACGAACCGGATGCTCAACATGTTCCGGAAGGGCTGAGTCGTGCTGTCCACCGTCGTCACCGCCGCCTACATCGTCGCGGCGCTCCTCTTCATCCTTTCCCTCGCCGGCCTGAGCAAGCACGAGTCGGCCAAGCACGGCAACTGGTTCGGCATGGCCGGCATGGCCATCGCCCTGCTCGCCACGGTCGCCCTCGTCATCGACGGGGTCTACGGCGACGGCGAGGCCACCGACGCCGGCAAGTGGGGCCTGGGCGTCCTCGTCGTCACCATGGCCCTAGGTGGCCTCATCGGCATCCGCATCGCCCGACGGGTCGAGATGACCGGCATGCCGGAGCTCATCGCGATGATGCACTCCTTCGTCGGTCTGGCCGCCGTGCTCGTCGGCTACAACACCTTCCTCGCCTCGCACGGTGACAGCCCGGAGGCGGTCGCCGAGCACAAGCGGCTCGAGGCGATCGACATGGTCGGCATCCACAACGGCGAGGTCTTCATCGGTGTCTTCATCGGTGCCGTGACCTTCACCGGCTCGATCGTCGCCTACCTCAAGCTCAGCGCGAAGATGAAGTCCTCGCCGCTCGTGCTGCCCGCGCGCCACTGGCTCAACCTGCTGGCCGTGCTCGTCTCGGTCGGGCTGTGCGTCTGGTTCGTCATCTCCCCGTCGATCCTGCCGCTGGCGATCATGACGGTCATCGCGCTGCTCTTCGGCTGGCACCTCGTGGCCTCCATCGGCGGCGGCGACATGCCGGTCGTCGTGTCGATGCTCAACAGCTACTCGGGCTGGGCCGCGGCCGCGGCGGGCTTCATGCTCTCCACGACCTGCTCATCGTCACCGGTGCGCTCGTCGGCTCCTCGGGTGCCTTCCTGTCCTACATCATGTGCAAGGCGATGAACCGCTCCTTCGTCTCCGTCATCGCCGGTGGTTTCGGCTCCGACGGCCAGGTGACGGGCGAGGACAAGGACTACGGCGAGCACCGCGAGATCCAGGCGGAGCAGGTCGCCGAGCTGCTCTCCGAAGCCTCCTCGGTCGTCATCGCCCCGGGCTACGGCATGGCCGTGGCGCAGGCGCAGTACCCCGTCGCGGACCTCACCGCGCAGCTGCGGGCGAAGGGGGTCGACGTCCGCTTCGGCATCCACCCCGTCGCCGGTCGCCTCCCCGGTCACATGAACGTCCTGCTGGCCGAGGCCAAGGTGCCCTACGACGTCGTGCTCGAGATGGACGAGATCAACGACGATTTCCCGGAGACGGATGTCGTCCTGGTCATCGGTGCCAACGACACGGTCAACCCCGCCGCCGCCGAGGACCCCAGCAGCCCCATCGCGGGCATGCCGGTCCTCGAGGTGTGGAACGCCAAGGACGTCATCGTCTTCAAGCGCTCCATGGCCACCGGCTACGCCGGCGTGCAGAACCCGCTCTTCTTCCGGGACAACACGCAGATGCTTTTCGGCGACGCCAAGGACAAGGTCGGCGAGATCCTCAAGGCCCTCTGAGGCACCGGCCGACCGCAGCGAAGGGCGGCGCTCACCCGATGGGGTGGGCGCCGCCCTTCGTCATGCCTGCCCGCTCCCGCCCAGCTCCCGACTCTGCAAGACCCTAGGGTTTTGCAGAGATGGATAGTGGCCCATGGACAATAGTGTGCGACACACACTATGGTGTGACGCATGGACGAAGAACTGCTCGCAGGGCACCTGCAGGAGCTGAGGCGGGGGACCGTCGTGCTCGCCGCCCTCGCCACCCTCGAGGAACCGCGCTACGGCTATGCGCTGCTCGAGACGCTCGACGCCGCGGGCTTCGCGGTGGACGGCAACACGCTCTACCCGCTCCTGCGGCGCCTCGAGAAGCAGGGCCTGCTGACGAGCGAGTGGAACACCGACGAGGCCAGGCCGCGGAAGTTCTACCGCACGAGCCCGGCCGGCGCCGACCTGCGCGCCCACCTGATGACCGAATGGCGATCTCTCGACTCGGCGATCGCCGCACTGGACGGAGACCAGTCATGAGTGGCACGAGCCTGACCGACCGATATGTGTGGACCGTGACCCGCCAGCTCCCGCCGGAGACCGGGCCGGACATCGCCCGCGAGCTGCGCGGCACGATCGAGGAGACGGTCGAAGGGAGGGTCGCCGCCGGTGAGGAGCCGGTCGCCGCCGAACGCGAGACCATCGTCGGGCTCGGCGACCCGGACGTCCTCGCCCGTGAGTACGGCGGGCGGCCCAACCACCTCGTCGGTCCGGCCTTCTTCCCCGCGTGGGTGCGCCTGGTCAAGGTGCTCCTGGCCATCCTCGTGCCGCTGTCGCTCGTCGGCTCGGTCGTCGCGCACGCCGTGGGCAGCGATGCGAGCTTCGGCGCGATCGTGGGGGAGGGGGTCGCGCTCGCCTTCCAGGTGGCGGTGCACGTGGTCTTCTGGACCACGCTCGTCTTCGCGGTCGCCGAGCGCTACGGCAGCCCGGGCGAGCAGCAGGGCCTCGTCGGCACGTGGAGCCCGGACGAGCTCGCCGACCCGGCCGACCACGCGCGTCGGGCCAGCATGGCGGAGATGCTCTTCGAGGTCGTCTCGACCCTCGTCGTCATGGGTCTGTGCCTGTGGCAGTGGGGAGGAGTCGGCGAGCACGCGGTGCAGGTCCTCGACCCGGCGCTGGGTCTGGGCTGGCAGGCGGTCATCATCGGCTTCCTCGCCGTCGACGTGCTCGTCACCGTGGCGGCGTGGGCGCGCGGCGGCTGGTCCACGCCGCTCGCGGTCGTGAGCCTGGTGAGCGCGGTCGTCTCGGGGGTGGTGCTCGTGTGGCTGCTGCTCACCGACCGGCTGCTGACCGACCTGCCCGCGGAGTTCAACGCGACCTTCGGGTGGAGCGACGACTGGAGCATCTCGCTGCCGGCCGTGGCCGTCGGCATCGCCGTCATCTGCGGCTGGGAGGCCGTCACCGCCCTGCGCCGCCTGCGCGGCACCGACCCCGCCTGATCCCGGGCGCCGCTGAACCCGGCTCCGAACTGTGCAGAACCCTAGGGTTTTGCACAGTTCGGAGGCCCGTAACTCTGCAGGACCCTAGGGTTTTGCAGAGTTACGGGGGCGAAGGGGGAGGGTCAGTAGGCGTCGGGGTCGTACGGCGGCAGCTCGCCGGTGTCGGCGTCGTGGTCGCGCCGGACGAGGTCGCGGCTGCGGTAGATCGACGCTCCGTGGGAGACCGGTGGGTCCTCGTAGCCGTCGGTCGGCGGGCCACCGACGTAGACGCCGTCGACGACGCCGAGGCGGGTGGCGAAGTCCTGCGAGGTCTCCCAGGCCTGCTCGTCGTCGGCGGACCCCCCTTCGTCCTCGTCGTCGAGGGGGCCCATGCCGAAGACCACGGAGCAGATCGCCCGGTAGTTGTCGTCGGGGTCGGGGACGAACTCGATGCTCGAGAGGGCCTGGTCCTGGCCGGCGCTCTCGAGGACGAAGGTGCCGTAGCCGAGGATGCGCCCGAGGACGGAGCGCTCGTAGGCCATGTCGGTGACCTTCTTCAGGGGCATCATCGAGACCTTGTGGTTGATCCACCCCTCGAAGAGGACGATCCGCTTCGTCGTCGCCACGACCCGGGTGTGGCGCCACTCGATCCACTTCCAGGCGGCCCAGCCGACGACGGCGAACCAGATCCACCACGCGTAGCCGAGGATGCCGGCATTGGCGTCGCTCACCGACACGTCGAGCCAGACGACGAGCGCGAGGACGGCGAGCGCGATGCCGAAGGGCTTGGCGAGCACGATCCGGTGGTGGCGGATCTCCGCGACCGGGGTCTCGCCGGGGAGGAGGTACTTGCGCAGCCCCCGGTGGGCCACGCGGGTGACCTCCGGTGCCATGGTTACCTGGCGATCAGCGAGTCGAAGAAGCGGCCGATGTTGCGCACGCCGTTGGCGACGACGTCCCAAGCGGAGCCGACGATGTTGGCTGCCTCGTTGGGCGAGGTGAGGATCGCGTAGAGCAGGAAGATCGTGAGCAGCCAGAGGACGATCTTCTTGATCGGCGGCGTGTTCATGGTCGTACTCCTGCGTCGTCTGCGGGCAGCGGGTGGCCCGGGTCGGGCGTGGAACCCGCCCAGTGTTGCAGATGTGACGGGTGTGACGGGTCAGACCACGCCGTAGAGCCGGTCACCGGCGTCGCCGAGGCCAGGGACGATGTAGCCCTGCTCGTTGAGCCGCTCGTCGATCGCCCCGGTCACGAGGGTCACCGGCACGTCGAGGTCGGCCAGCTCGCGCTCGACCGCCGCGATGCCCTCGGGGGCGGCGAGCAGCGTGACGGCCGTGATGTCGTCGGCGCCGCGGTCGACGAGGTACTGGATCGACATCGCGAGGGTGCCGCCCGTGGCGAGCATCGGGTCGATGACGTAGCACTGACGGCCCGACAGGTCGTCGGGCAGGCGGTTGGCATAGGTGACCGCCTCGAGGGTCTCCTCGTTGCGCAGCATGCCGAGGAAGCCCACCTCCGCGGTCGGCAGCAGCCGCACCATGCCCTCGAGCATGCCCAGGCCGGCGCGCAGGATCGGCACGACGAGCGGCTTGGGCGTCGACAGCTTGATGCCCGTCGTCGCGCTCACCGGCGTCTCGATCTCGAAGGGCTCGGTGCGCACCTCACGCGTCGCCTCGTAGGCGAGCAGGGTGACCAGCTCGTCGGCGAGCCGACGGAAGGTCGGGCTGTCGGTGCCCTTGTGCCGCAGGTAGGTCAGCTTGTGGGCGATGAGCGGGTGGTCCGCGACGATGACGCGCATGGTGCCGAAACTACCGTGCGCGAGACTGTCCCCGTGAGTCCTGACCCCACCCGTCCGCAGCGCCTCGTCGAGGAGGCGTGGATGGACCGTGCCCTCGAGCTGGCCCGCGAGGCGGCGGCCGACGGCGACATCCCGGTCGGTGCCGTCGTCGTCGACGCCTCCGGCGTGATCATCGGCGAGGGTCGCAACACGCGGGAGCGGGACGGGGACCCGACCGGTCATGCGGAGGTCGTCGCGCTGCGCGCCGCGGCCGAGACGAAGGGGGAGTGGCGCCTGACGGAGTGCACCCTCGTCGTCACCCTCGAGCCGTGCCCGATGTGCGCCGGTGCCGTCGTCGCCAGTCGCGTCCCGCGGGTGGTCCTCGGGGCATGGGACTCCAAGATGGGCGCCTGCGGGTCGGTGTGGGACGTCGTGCGCGACCGCCGGTCCGTCCACCGGGCCGAGGTCGTCGGCGGGGTGCGCGAAGGGGAGGCCGCGCACCTGCTCCTGGACTTCTTCGGCGGTCGCCGCGCCGATGTCGACCCGGCCTGAGGCTCCCTTCGTCCTCGGGGTGCCGGATGGTCGGCTCCGGCGACGATTTCGGGCCCGCCCGCTCACCTTGTATTGTGCTCCGCGGTGGCGTGTCCGAGCGGCCTAAGGAGAACGCCTCGAAAGCGTTTGTCGGTTGACGCCGACCGTGGGTTCAAATCCCACCGCCACCGCCAGCTGATCGAAGGTCCCGTCCGGTACGCCCGGGCGGGACCTTCGTGCGTCCGCCCCAAGCATCCGCCCCCGGCGGGCGCGCCCCCGACCGGCGCCGTCCGCGAGCGTCTGGTTGCATGGATCCCATGCGCCACCACCTTCGAGCCCTCGCCCCCCTCGCCGTCGCCGTGGCGGTCCTGCCCCTCGCTGGCTGCGACTCGTGGAGCGCGAAGTGCGACACCGACAACACGTGCAAGATCTCGATCCAGGGCAACGACTTCTACGACTTCCCGAAGTCCTACACCTCGGGCAAGGACCTGAAGCACCACGACCGCATCCGCCTCGTCTCGGCGAAGCAGGGCGGTGAGGCGGTCATCCAGGCCGGTGGCGCCGACAACCGCTGCACGCAGGGCGAGAGCTTCCAGGTCTCCGACACGACCATCACCTGCGACTCCGTCGGCGATGACAAGGTCGAGCTGACGTCGACCCGCCCCTGACGGGCGCGGACGAAGGGGGACCCGCTGGCCGATCCGCCCGGGCGGATCAGCAGGTGGTGACCTTGTCCTCCGCCACGAGCCGGGTGAATTCCGGGCCGACGACGACGTCGACGGTGCGCCGCTGACGACTGTCCTTGATCCGCTGGAAGCTGCCGGTGTGCCGCAGCACGAGCTGGGCATCGGCGAAGCTGCCGGTGCCGTAGCGCAGCTCGCCGCGGCCGGTGACGGTGCGCTTCTTCGGGTCGTTGGCCACGGTCTTGACGACGAAGCCGCGGTCCTTGAGCTGGGCGGCGACCCGGGCGGCGAGGCCGTCGCGGTTGGTCGCGTTGTAGACGTTGACCTGCACCTGCTGCGGTGAGCTGGTGCACGCCGGCCGTGCCGGCACCGACGCGTTCGTCGAGCCCGCGCCTTGGTCGGCCCGGATGTAGGACATCGCGTACCAGAGCGCGAAGAAGAGCAGCAGGAGGACGAGGAGCACGGTGACGACCGCTCGGCGGCGACGCGACCGCGCCCCGCTGCCGCTCCCGTAGTAGGCGTCCTCGCTCACCGCAGGTCCTCAGCCCGCGATCTCGAGCACCCGGGCGTGCAGGGTCGAGCGCTGCTGGAGCGCGGCGCGCAGGGCGCGGTGCAGGCCGTCCTCGAGGTAGTGGCGGCCGCGCCAGAGCACGACGTGCGGGAAGAGGTCGCCGTAGAAGGTCGAGTCGTCGGCGAGCAGGTCGTGGAGGTTGAGCGCGCTCTTCGTCGTCGTCAGCTGCTCCAGGCGGACCGCGCGCGGCGGGACGTCGGCCCAGTCGCGGGGGCTCTTGCGCCCGTGGGCGGGGTAGGGGCGGGTGTCACCGACGGACTGGAAGATCACCCGGCCACGATAAGAGCGAGGGCTGCGGGCGGTCGCACTAGGCTCGGGCTTGTGACCGACTCTTCACTCCTGGACACCATCCGCGCCGGCTATGCCTTCGAGTCGCCGGCGGTCGAGCTCGGCGCCACCGTCGTCGACGGCCAACCCCACCCCGATGCCCCCGTGCGGGTGCCGCTCGCGAGCCTGACCAAGCACGGTCTCGTCGCCGGCGCGACGGGTACCGGCAAGACCAAGAGCCTGCAGGTGATGGCCGAGCAGCTGTCCGCGCAGGGTGTCCCCGTCTTCCTGGCGGACATCAAGGGTGACCTCTCGGGCATCGCCACCCCGGGCGAAGGGGGCGAGAAGCTCACCGCGCGCAGTGCCTCCGTCGGTCAGGACTGGCAAGCCGCGGGCTACCCGACGGAGTTCCTCACCCTCGGTGGCCAGGGCACGGGGGTGCCGATCCGCACGACGATCACGAGCTTCGGTCCGACCCTGCTGAGCAAGGTCCTGGGCCTCAACGCGACCCAGGAGTCGAGCCTGGGGCTGATCTTCCACTTCGCCGACAAGCAGGGTCTGGCGCTGCTCGACCTCAAGGACCTGCGTGCGGTGATCCAGCACCTGCTCTCCGACGAGGGCAAGGCCGAGCTCAAGGCCCTCGGCGGGCTCTCGAGCGCGACGGCCGGCGTGATCCTGCGTCAGCTGATCGCCTTCGAGGACCAGGGCGCCGACGTCTTCTTCGGTGAGCCGGAGTTCGACACCGCTGACCTGATGCGGGTGGCCGGCGACGGCCGCGGCGTCGTCACCTGCCTCGAGCTGCCCGCTGTCCAGCAGCGACCGCAGCTCTTCTCGACCTTCCTCATGTGGCTGCTCGCCGACCTCTTCCACGACCTGCCCGAGGTCGGTGACGTCGACAAGCCGAAGCTCGTCTTCTTCTTCGACGAGGCGCACCTGCTCTTCGACGAGGCGAGCAAGCCCTTCCAGGACGCCATCGAGCAGACCGTCCGCCTCATCCGGTCGAAGGGGGTCGGCGTCTTCTTCGTGACGCAGAGCCCCAAGGACGTGCCCGCCGACGTGCTCGCGCAGCTCGGCAACCGCGTGCAGCACCAGCTGCGGGCCTTCACCCCCGAGGACGCCAAGGCGATCAAGGCGGCGGTCAAGACCTATCCGCACACCGACTACGACCTCGAGGAGCTGCTCACCCAGCTCGGCACCGGCGAGGCCGTCGTCACGGTCCTCGGCGACAAGGGCACACCGACCCCGGTGGCGCACACGATGATGCGCGCGCCCCAGTCGCTCATGGCGCCCTCGGCGCCCGAGCTGCTCGAGCAGACCACCACCGCGTCGCCCCTCGCCCCGAAGTACTCCGAGGCCCTCGATCGCGAGTCCGCCTACGAAAAGCTCTCGGCGCGGCTCGAGGCCGCCCCGGCGCCCGGGGAGGACGAGGCGAAGGGGGAGGCCCCGCCGGCCCCGTCGAAGGCACCGAAGGCCCCCCGGCAGCCCAAGAAGGAGCAGGGCATGGTCGAGAAGGTCGTGGGCAGCTCCGCCTTCAAGTCCGCGCTGCGCTCGGCCGGCACGGTCATCGGCCGCGAGATCACCCGCTCGATCTTCGGCACCAGCCGCCGCCGTCGCTGACCGGTCACGGCGCGTCGCGCGGCAGTTCGTCTCCGGACTGACGAGAAATCAACGATCTGCCGGGGGCGCGACCCCCAACTGCAGGACGACGCGCGGTCGTCAGCCGACCGGCGGGCCGACCGCCAGCGCGACCGCGGTGAGGACCGCGACGGCCACGACGAGGGCGAGCGCGGCGAGACCCGGTCGGCGCAGCGCGCCGGAGACGACACCCTCGACGGGGGTGGTGGCGGCCCCCTTCGTCCGCAGTCGCCACGCATCGCCGAGCTGACCGTCACGCAGGAGCCAGCGCTCCGCCCACAGCGTCACCAGGGGCGGGATCGCGCAGGCGAGCGCGATGACGCCGCGCTTGGCGCCCCAGCGCTGGTCGATCCACACCACGATCGTGACGATGACGTAGGCGATGAAGACGATGCCGTGGAGCATGCCCCCGATCCGCACGCCGAGCTCAGTCGTCTTGGTGACGTACTTGAGGAACATGCCGATGAGCAGCAGGGTCCACGTCACCGCCTCGGCGGTCGCGACGGTCGTGAAGAGGCGGCGGGGAGAGGGCAACGACATGGCACCCATCGTCGCTGACGGGTGACGAAGGGGTGAAATCCGCCCGATTTCGAGGTAGCCGACTGCTCAGGTAATCTCTCCCGCGGAGGATTCGCATAGTGGCCTAGTGCGCGCGCTTGGAAAGCGCGTTGAGTGAAAGCTCTCAGGGGTTCGAATCCCCTATCCTCCGCCAGAGCGAAGCCCCGGTCGTCACGACCGGGGCTTCTGCGTTGCCACGGGTGAAACCCCCGACTTTGGTCCGGGGCCCGGGCCACGTAGACTCGGCGATCGGCACCCCGTGTGGTGGTACCTCTCCGAACTCCCCCAGGGCAGGAATGCAGCAAGGGTAGGAGAGCTCTTCCAGGTACGCGGGGTGTCCTTTTTTGTGCCCTCACGACGCTGACATGGCGCGGTGGATCGCAGATGTGCGATCGCTTTCGACTGGCGGGCCGCCCAGATCCCCCTAGGTTGGTGACCAAGCGATCGCCGCGGCGATCGACCCTCACGTCAGGAGGCAGACCATGGACAACAACTGGATCTGGATCATCATCGGGATCCTGCTCGTGCTCCTCGTCATCGGGCTGGTCATCGCTCTCACCCGGGGTTCGAAGGCCAAGCGCCTCGAGCGGGAGCGTGCCGAGGCCGAGCAGCTGCGCCAGGAGGCTGCGGAGCGCGAGCAGCGCCACCGCGAGAGCCAGGCCGCCGCCCGGGCCAGCGACGCAGATGCCCGAGCAGCGCAGGCCGAGGCCGACCGGCAGTCCGCCGAGGCGGAGCGTCAGGCGGCCGAGGCGGAGAAGCAGCGCATCGAGGCCGAGCAGAAGCAGCAGCACGCCGCGACGCGGGCCGAGGCTGCCCAGCGCGACCAGCAGGCCTACGACGAGAAGGTGCGCGAGGCCGACGCCAAGGACCCCGACGTCCCCACCGACGAGGAGGGCCGTCGCGTGGACGACGACCGTCGTGGTCCCGGTGCCGGGGCCGCCGCCGGTGGTGCCGCAGTCGGAGCCGGTGGCCTCGCCGCTGGTGCGGCGGCGACCCACGAGACCGTGGCGCCGACCGGCCCGTCGCTGACGGGCGGGAGGCCGACCGCGTGCGCCGACCAGGGCGCTGCTGACCCGCGAGTGG